>JBCBKQ010000104.1:0-19260 GCA_038521595.1 Cyanobacteria bacterium J06627_28
AATATGGCACAGGCAAAATCCGGTGACACCGTCAGAGTTCACTACACTGGCACCTTAAACAATGGCCAAATTTTCGACTCATCAAAAGAGCGCGACCCGTTAGAATTTGTGCTGGGCACGGGCATGGTCATTGCCGGGTTCGAGGCAGCCGTTACCGGACTAGAGCCCGGAGACTCCATCACCAAGACTATCCCAGTAGACGAAGCCTACGGCCCCTATCAAAAGGAAATGGTTGCCGATATAGAAAAGGCCAACATCCCAGCCGACTTTGAGCTAGAAGTGGGTCAGCGACTACAAATGCAGGCACCCGGCGGCGAAGTCATGGCCGTCACCATCACAGAGATGAAAGGAGACATGGTTACTCTCGACGGCAACCACCCTCTCGCCGGACAAGATTTGACCTTTGAGCTAGAGCTAGTTGAGATTGTTGAAAAAGATTAGCAACCATTAATTGAAAAGCTGAGAAGATAGACACAGTTCTAAATGCTCGACAGACATCTGATTAAACATCTTGGATAGAACAGAATCATGACAACTTACTTGGTAACGGGCGCAAATCGTGGCATTGGCTACGCTTACTCTGAGCAGCTAAAAGCACGAGGAGATGAAGTTATTGGCGTATGTCGCCAAAGCTCTGCTGAGCTCGATGGGCTGGGCGTTCGGGTAGAGTCTGGGATTGATGTGTCTGACGAAAAAGACATCGCCAAGCTGCAAAAGGCCTTGGGTGATAAGCCAATTGATGTGCTGATAAATAATGCAGGCATCTATCGGCAGTCTACGCTGGATGACTTAAATATAGAGGGCATTAGAGAGCAGTTTGAGATCAATGCGATCGCACCACTACGCCTCACCAAAGCCTTACTGCCCAACTTAAAGACCCCATCCAAAGTCGCCATCATGACTAGCCGCATGGGCTCCATTGAGGACAATACCTCTGGCGGCACCTACGGCTATCGCATGTCAAAAGTGGCCGTGTCTATGGCAGGCAAATCACTGTCACATGACCTGCACTCCCGTGGCATCGCAGTGGCTATTCTGCATCCGGGCTTGGTTAGTACAGGGATGACAAACTTCAATGACAATGGCATCTCACCCGATGAGTCTGTCGCAGGTCTACTAAAAGTCATTGACGCACTCACGCTAGAAAATTCTGGTACGTTCTGGCATTCCAATGGTGAAGTCTTGCCTTGGTAGTTCCTTAATCAAACAATCCTTAATCAAACAAGCTTAAACAGCAAAAGAAACAACATAGCGAGCCTGTCATTATGAGCAAAACAATCAGAGACGGGCTCGCAGGTGCTGTGCTGATTTGCGGATTATCTGCGATGCCTTTTGGATGTGGGGCGATCGCACAAACCACTTCCTCACAAACCACTTCTGAACAAACAACCCGCCTCTTCAGCGAATGGTGCGAAGAAAAAGAATCACTCCCCGCACCTACTCGCCAAACCATAGAAGCAGCCATGGCAGCCGTAGAAGCCACCAGCTGCACAGCGGCGCAAACTCAGCTCACTATCCTCAGTGAACTCAACCTAGACCAGTCGCAGCTCAGCGACTTGCGACCGCTCACCGCCCTGCCACAGCTCACTACATTAAAGCTATCTGGCAACAACATTTCAGATATTACACCCCTCGCTCAGCTCGACAATCTCACCCACCTAAACCTCTCCCACAATCGCCTTAGCGATCTCTCACCACTCGCCGAACTCAATCAGCTAATTTATCTCGATCTAGCAGGCAATCAAATCTCGGACCTTGCCCCGCTCTCATCTTTGACAGGCTTAAATGATCTAAACCTGCTGAGCAACAGAGTCAGCGATTTATCGCCCCTTTCGCCCCTACAAGACCTGGTATGGCTAGAGCTATCCGCAAACCGCATTACAGATATCAATACGGTCGTAGGCTTTAGCTATCTCAAGCATCTTGGCCTCGCCAATAACCAAGTGCAAGATCTCTCTGCACTGACTAATCTAGACTGGCTACAGGGCTTAAATCTCAGCAACAATCAAATAGAAGACATTTCGCCGCTGAGTAACATGATTTATTTAGACGCACTCGTACTGGCAAACAACAATATCTCAGAGACCAGCGCGCTCGGCAGCATGAGCAGTCTAACCAGCCTAAATTTAGAGAACAACGAGATTTCAGAGGTCACTTCGCTAGGCACTCTCAGTGAGCTGAGGCAGCTTAACTTAGCAGAAAATCAGCTTTCTGAGGTCGATGCGATCGCATCCCTCTCCCAACTCACCTGGCTAAACCTATCATCAAATCAAATCACGGATGTCACACGACTCAATCAGCTAGAGCAGCTAAGATTCGCTGATCTTTCCAACAATCCAATCAACGAGCTATAGTACGGCATCGTTCAACCCAACTTACACTGCGCCTCACCACCCAGCTCAATCCAACCATGAATCAATCCAGACGTTGACTGCGCCGCACCGCACAGCCCTGCCTTATCAATCACAATCACGCCGCCATCGCCGTTGACCTTGTCCACCAAATACTGAATCCCTGCCGACGCAGCCCCCTGGGCATCTAACCCCTTAAAATGCGCGTAGTCAGACACCGTCTTCGATAGTACCGTGCGCAAAAACTGTTCTCCATAGCCCGTAGCCGACACCGCGCAGGTTTCATTATCTGCAAAGACCCCCGCACCCACCACAGGCGTATCGCCCACCCGGCCCCAGCGCTTGTTCACCAAACCACCCGTAGACGTTGCCGCTGCTAAGTTTCCAGAGCTATCTCGACAGGCAGCGCCCACCGTACCCAACTTTTCAGTGCCTAACTTTTCAGTACCCAACTTTTCAGCAGGTTTTACCCGCTCGTGATCCAACGTCATACGGCCTGCGGCCTGCGCCTCTTTTAACTGTTCTATGCGGTGGGGCACAATAAAATACTCATCAGACTCCATAGGGCTCTCAGAGAACTTGGCAAACTGCATTGCGCCTTCTGCGGCTAGCATCACATGGTCGCCCTGTTCCAACACTTTTCGAGCCAGCGAAATTGGGTTTTTAATATTCTTTACGCAGGTGATCGCACCCGCCCGCAAGTCTACGCCACTCATCAAAGCCGCATCCATTTCCACCTGACCATTTTCATTCAGGACAGAGCCTTTCCCTGCATTGTATAGAGGGTTATCTTCCAATAGATTTACGCAGTATTCGACCACGTCCAGCGCACTATCGCCAGCTTCTAACCGCTCTCGCCCAGCCGCCAAAATAGACAATATGCTCTCTCTAAAGGCACTTTCGCTCGCCTCATATTTCAAATCTTCGAGCGCACCTGCGCCGCCATGAATAATCAGAGAGTAGGGTTGTGACATAGTATATGGACTCTAGTAGAGAAACAGAAGAGCAACAGAAAAACAACAGACAGTTTCAGGCAGCTTCAGACAATGTCTAGTCAGCAGGCATTAGCTCTTCGAGAATGTTGAAGCGCACATGATTAATGGCCAAATCGCCTAAAGAAAGATGTTCAGGTTTGTTGTCCGCTTTCATCTTTTCAAAAGAGATGCCCTTGCCAATTTCGGTGTGATACCAGGCTAACCCCATAAAAAATCGAGTCGGGTATGGCCCGCGATCTATTACATCGTCTACGTTTGATTCCATGGGCAGCCAGCCATAGTCCGGCACATAAAACTCCAACCACACATGATTAAAATCTGGCTCTAAGGGGAGATTTTTTAGCTCTGGCGTGGCCGGACATTTGTAGCGGCCAATGGTGCGGCAGGCAATGCCATTTAGCCGAAATAATGCCAGCAACACGCCCACATATTCACCACAGGAGCCCACACCCCTGGCCAGCGCAATATCCGGCGTGTCAATCTTTGGCTGAATACCGTAGGACAGTCGGTCGTAAACATAGTTACGGATCCTCAGCGCCTTTCGCAGCAGATTGGTCTCGTTACCGGCTGCCTCTTTGGCGGCGGCGACAATCACCTCATTGTCCATGGCCAGCTCATCATCATCAATGAGATACTGCTGCTGCAAGGCCTCAGACAATGGCGGACTTTCCTCGACATCCGCAGAGGTCAAAAAGTATTTCAGACCATACATTTCCACCGTGGCTTTCCAACCAATGAGGCCGCCTTGATTGGGCTTTAACTCGTCAAACTTGAAGACGGCTACCTTTTGACCATTTTGTTCTTCTATGGTGAAAGGGTGACCAACGGGCTCTACATGGCGGACTTTTTGCCTGCGCGTATCGGAGGGCAGCGCAATGCGCCATTCGACATTGTTTAAGGTCACTGCCTCTAGAGGAAGCAGCTCCTCTACGTAGGAAATTTCTGTCAGGTAGCCGTTGGAGAGGGTGTAGGGCTGACCCTTGGGCTGGTAGAGATGGAGCGGGTGAATGAAGGTGCGATCGCGAAACGTTAGCTGAAAGGGAGACTCTGCATTGGGATCATCGCGAATATAGGGTTCTTCGTAGGCATAAGACACATAGCATTGAGGCGTTTCCCCTTTGCTAGCAGCATAAAAGGTGATCCCCGTCGGAGAGGGAAAAGGCGTCAATGCACTAAAGCGAATGGCTGCCGTCTCAGGATCTAAGCAATAAACCGTTTGCTCTGCGCGATCGCACACCCACAAGGCCTCTGCTGTCGCCGTAATATTTTCAATCCCGATTCCTGGCTGGTACAGCTTTTTCAAAAGCGCTCCACTCGCCCGGTCAAAAACACGAATGTAGCCTGTCTTTTGACAGGTGACGTATACCTTGTCTTCCCAGACAGCAACGCCATTGGCCTCATAGGGGAGCGTCGTAAAGCACACCGATGACGATAGCGTGCGACGACCTGTCTTTTGCGCTGCAAAGTCGCAAACAAACACAGAATTATCTTTGGTATACCAGAGCGTCTCTTGCCAAACGGCTAGTCCAGACGCCCCGACCCAGTCAGCGACAGAGTGAGGATTTAAGATTGTTGTATTTTCTGAGCTAGGCGAAACCTCAACCAAATACCCTCTCACCGCATCTACTGCAAGCAGTGTCGTCTCGCTAGCAGCCAGCCCTGACAAAAAATACACCCCGATAGGCCGAATAGTGGCCAAAGCAGACACCGAAGCAGACCTGATGGGAGAGGATACCTGTTCAGAATTGGCCATGTCAGTAAACGTATCCCTATAAAAAGTAGAATGACTGCCGAAACTATCAAAGCATAGCTGCCTGTTACAGCTCGTAGCCTAAAGACCAGAACAGGCTAGAGACTAGAACAGCCTAAAGACTAGAACAGCTGCTATTTCTAAACATTTTAGTCCTTCTAGTCTCTATAATTGAACATAGATGAATTGAACATAGACGCTAGTCAAACTTTTGTCTGCGCTGACCAAACAAAATACAGCAGAGACAATGAAACTTATCGGGAAACTTATCGTTAACCCGCCCGGCAACGCATCTAGCTTCTCAACTCAGCACACAAACTGCAAACGCGCTTTACGCCACCCGCAATATTCCACCCACAATCATTAAAGAAAATTATGAAAGTGATTTACGATCCAGATAGGGATATTTTGCAGTTGTCATTTAATCAGCAGCTAGTCGAAGAAACCACTCAAATCACACCTGGCCTCATTCTTGACTATGACGAAGACGGCCATATCATTGGCATAGAGATTAGACAAGCCTCTCGCAGAGTAGACAATCCTCAAGAGATTACTTACGCCATCGGTGAAGCGGATACGAGCAAACCCGACGTTGTTTTTGACGAAGAAGCAAAGGCTAAATTACGCAATAGACAATAGCTAGCTGCCAATAGAAAGCCGTCAGCAGAGCATTGGCATCGCGAACTCTACTGACGGCTATAAACTAGCGACTATAAAAAGGAATAGGTCAATTGCCTGAAACGACAGCCAAGCACTGACTACCAGCTGAGACAGCACCTAATCGTTTGACCAGACCTCTTTGCCAATTAGATCGCAAACCGAATCCCGCAGCAAAAATTCGTTAGCCTCTAAGACACGCTCAACAGACTGCCAATCTTCTGGGTCAAAATAGCGTGAGAGAGAGTGAATCTGTGTCTTCTTACCCAAAAATCCTCTGATTACGAGTGCACGCGCCTCATCCTGAATCACTTGGATGGAATACTGTCGGAATGTCTTCAACATAGTAGATAGGATCCTTTTCAATGAGTCAAAAGCCGAAACACCTCAGCAAAACGCTGCGTTGTTTCTCAATATTACCAAAACAAAAGCAAGCAGAAAACCAAACGAAAAAGGTAACTATGTTGCCTATCTCAATGCTCTTAGAACAGTGGCTTTCAGAACAGCGCTTTCAGAACAGTTAAAACGTATTTTAGGTACGTTTAAAAATGCACCCTTCCACACCACAAAGCCCCGCGACAAGGCTTGATTTTTGATGAGGTAACTAGATGAGGCTAACTAATAGCTACCGCTCGCTTTTAATTTTCCCTTTCTAAAACCTTTGATTAGATATTGTTGATAAGTAATACCGCTGAAAGTTTCAAAAAATGTTGAGGAACGAAATACGATAATTTTCCGGATGCCGGATAACAGACGTTTTGCGAGCGCTTCTCAGGAAGGACATGCAACGAGCTTTTACGGGGAAACACCCCCAGAAACTAGAACACAAATCCAAAAACATTGGGCATCGCTTCCTTAACAATCGTATAAAAGATAGCGGCCGTGAATTGTTAAACAAGCATTAAATCAGCGGTAGAAACACAACTAAACAAGCCTTGAATCAACAAACCTTGAATTGACTATCACACGCTGACAACAATCAACATTAAAAAGTCTTTGGGCTGGCCTTGACTATGGTCAATTTAGCCTGTGGTCAATTTAGCTCTTTTTGAATTGAGTCTTTTAAAGACGAACTTTAATTATTTTCTGAAAGCATTGAGCCCGGCACTTAAGTGGGTCTGAAAGCTATCAGAGCGTATAACAATGTCTTGAAAAAATGTCTTGAAAAAAGGCATAACTACAGCCGTCTTACCAAGGTCATAATCAGGTATGCATACTAAGTGGATACCCTTAATAAGCCGGTTCTAATTCGAACCAATAACGGTATTGTACAGCACAGTTTTTGCTCGAAATGCGGCTCCCGTTATGGTTTCATAACATTATTCCAAGCCGTTTTCCGGAGCCACAATTGCGGAAAATACTGACAGTCTTTACTTACGTTGTTCTGTAACGGTCATCGATTTGCCCAAAGACATTGCCACAACCGGAAAATATGTTTCCGTAGGCATGGTCTGAGAACCTAGCTCCTGTGGGATGATCGTTTGTGACTTTATTGCTCCGCCGAGGATCTCTTGCATGACTGCTGCTGACAAAATTTTGATGTGTCCGCCCCATCATTACGACGTGGACTATGTCATTAACCCCTGGATGGAGGGAAATATCCATCGGTCGTCGCGCGATCGCGCACAAGCGCAGTGGAGTCAGCTTCATACCGTCCTAAAAGATCACGCCGAAGTCGAGCTCGTCACCCCACAAAAAGGCTGGCCAGATATGGTCTTTACGGCCAATGCCGGACTGGTGCTGGGCGATCGCGTCGTACTCAGCCGATTTTTCCATGCAGAGCGCCAGGGCGAAGAGCCCCACTTTCAAAAGTGGTTTGAAGACAACGGCTACACCGTCTATACCCTGCCAACAAGCTTGCCCTTTGAAGGCGCAGGCGATGCCCTGTTAGATCGCGCGGGTGGATGGCTGTGGGCAGGCTACGGTTTTCGCTCTGAGCTAGATTCTCATCCTCATTTGGCCGAGTGGCTCGATGTAGAAGTGCTCTCCCTGCGTCTGATTGACAATCGTTTTTACCATTTAGACACCTGCTTTTGCCCCCTTACCGACGGCTATCTGCTCTACTACCCTGAGGCTTTTGATACCTATTCCAATCGCCTGATTGAAATGCGCGTGCCCGAAGATAAGCGCATCGCGATCAATGAGGTAGATGCCGTGAACTTTGCCTGCAACACGGTGAATATAGGACGCGTGGTGGTGATGAACCAGGCGAGCGATGAGCTGAAGCAAAGGCTACAAAACCGAGGCTTTACCGTCGTCGAAACCCCACTCACAGAATTTCTCAAAGCAGGGGGAGCCGCCAAGTGTCTCACCCTCAAAATGACCGAACCGAGGAAAGACACGCCGCAAACCTCAAGTGTTCAAAACCGCGTCATTCACTTGGAAGGGCATCTGTTAGATTCGGGTTTAGTCAATCGCACCCTAGACACTATCGTCAGCGGTGGCGGTAGCTTTCAGGTGCTCAAGTTTGAGCTGGGCAAGCAGCGTCAAGATAGCTCCGTTGCAGATGTAAAAGTGTCTGCACCAGACATCACCGTAATGGACGACATTATGGGGCAGCTGATTGACCTAGGCGCAGTGAGTTTGCCAAGAGAAGCAGAGCCCGCGACGTTAGAACCCGTAGAGCAAGCCGGGGTCGCGCCCGATGACTTTTATGTGACAACCATTTATCCCACTGAGGTTTTGATTGGCGATCATTGGTATCGGGTGCAGGGGCAGCGAATGGATGGCGCGATCGCAATTACCCGAAATAAAGACGGTGCCGTTGCCCGCTGCAAGCTGCTAAGAGATCTCGAAATCGGTGAAGAGGTCGTGGTGGGTAGCAAAGGCCTGCACACCATTCGCAATGCCCCCTCACTCAAGAAGAAAAAGACTGACGAATTTAGCTTTATGGGTGCAGGGGTCTCAAGTGAGCGGCGCGTGGAGCTAGTGGTCGAACAAATCGCCTGGGACCTGCGACGGATTCGCGATCGCGGCGGCAAAGTTGTTGTCACGGCTGGGCCAGTAGTCATTCATACCGGCGGCAGTGAGCATTTGAAAAAACTGATTCGAGGCGGCTATGTCCATGCGCTGCTGGGCGGAAATGCGATCGCCGTTCACGACATGGAGCAGTCCATGATGGGCACTTCACTCGGCATGGATATGAAGCGTGGCATCTCAGTGCACGGCGGCCACCGTCACCACCTCAAAGCCATCAACACCGTGCGCCGTCACGGCAGCATTGCCAAAACCGTCGAAGCCGGTGCCCTCACCAGCGGCGTCATGTACGAATGCGTCAAAAACAACGTGCCCTTTTCCCTAGCCGGGTCCATCCGAGACGACGGCCCCCTGCCCGATACCAAAATGGATCTGATAGAAGCGCAAGAAGATTATGCCCGCCTCATTGCAGGCGCAGATCTCATTCTCATGCTCTCCACCATGCTGCACTCCATTGGCGTTGGCAATATGACGCCCGCTGGCGTGAAAATGGTCTGCGTCGATATTAATCCGGCAGTGGTGACTAAGCTAAGCGATCGCGGCTCTGTAGAATCGACTGGCGTCGTGACAGATGTCGGTCTTTTCCTCAGCCTGCTAGTGACACAGCTTGGCAAACTCACAGGTCAATATGCCGAAGTAGAAAGTCTTCGCTAATTGGCCCTGTAAGCAAAAGGATTCAACAGATTGTCTAGAGGCTCACTCGGCAAATAAAAACGTCGGCTGACCGTCAATACTTGTTTGATTCTTTTCTCTTTGATAGGCCTCGATACCCTCGGGGCCTTTTTTGCTGGCCCACTTATTTAAGGTGTCGCGATCGCCCACATAGTCAAACAAGGGCACCGCGTAGCCGCAAGAGGTTTGCACCAGATCCACCGACAAATCAAACAGCTGCCGAGTCCCCGGCAAAGCCGGAAACATCTCAATTAGCTCAGACCAATCGGCATCGCGCGGATAAATGGCCCGAGCCGTTCCATATAGCCGCAAAATCGTTGGTGTCCCTTCAAATGCACAAAACATCACCGTCATTCGGTCCGTTTCGGCAAGGTGCGCAGCGGTCTCATTACCGCTCCCCGTCACGCTTAGCCAAACCACGCGATTGGGCCCTAGCACCCGCAGGCTATCCATACCCTTTGGGGATACATTCACCCGGCCGGCCGCACCAGCTGTCCCGACAAAGAACAGCTTTTGCTTTTGAATAAACGCTTGGTGCTGTTCACTGATGTGTTTGTACTGTTTGGCCATAGCAAAACTCCATCAAAAAAACAACGGTCCTAAAAGTTCCTGAAAGTTCCTAAAAACTATCAGGCACGAAGTTTTGAGTCGCCATCGGTGGCCGCTCATAGTCCATATTCTTCTGACGCTTCGGTAGCTTCAGAGGTGGCGGCGTTAGGTCTTCGTACGCTATCTGACTGAGCAGGTGAGTAATGCAGTTTAGCCTCGCTCGCTTTTTGTCATCGGCAGCGACCACATTCCAGGGCGATCGCGTCGTATCTGTAGCCGCAAACATATCGTCCTTCGCCTTAGAATATTCCACCCACCGGGCCCGGGCTTCCAAATCCATCGGGCTCAGTTTCCAGCGCTTTGTCGGATCGTTTAACCTGTCTTGAAAACGCTCTTCTTGTTCTTCATCACTCACCGAAAACCAGTACTTGATCAAGATAATGCCGGAGCGCTGCAACATATGCTCAAATTCAGGACAAGAGCGCAAAAACTCCACATATTCCTGATGAGTACAAAACCCCATTACCCGCTCAACCCCAGCCCGGTTGTACCAGCTGCGATCAAAGAGCGTAATCTCTCCGGCTGACGGCAGCTGCGCCACGTAGCGCTGAAAGTACCACTGTCCTTTTTCTTTATCTGTAGGCGTCCCCAGCGCCACCGTCCGACAAATCCTTGGATTCAAACATTCAGAAATGCGCTTAATCGCGCCGCCTTTACCCGCAGCGTCACGCCCTTCAAAAATAACAACAACTTTCAGGCCTTTTGCCTTTACCCAATACTGCAGCTTTACCAGCTCTATCTGAAGTCGTCGTAGCTCTTTTTCATATACCTTTTTGCTCAGCTTCTCAGGAGACTTTTCTTTTTTCTTATTCTTCTTTTTAGCGGAGTGCTTCGCTTCTTTTTTGCCGTCCTTGTCATCTTTTTCCGCAGGCTGTTCTTTCTTCTGTGCTTTAGCGGACTTTGCTTGACTGCTTTTCGTCTTATCGTTCTTAGCAGCTTTTTGCGTTTTAGGCTGAGCGGCCACTGCCGTCCCCGTTGTGTCAGCTGGCATCGAAGCAGCGCTAGATTTCTTTATGGCCATGGTACTTACTTCAGCAGATAGCGTATTGAGGACAAGGGTTCCCAGCTGTCGCCAGGTAACGAGAGACCGCTGATGTATTCACCTTAAAAGATGATCTTGGTCACAGCATCCTTCTTTAAGTGCTCTTAACGATTGAGCGGCACGATTGAGCGGCATAATTGAGCAGCACGATTGCGCAACATAGGATTTTATGATGAGTGAAAATGCGTAAAAAAGGTGATGCCATGCAGGTGGGAATTTTGGGCACAGGGCTGATGGGAGGCCCAATGGCACAGCAGCTACACAACAGTGGTTTTGAGGTGACCGCATGGAACCGCTCGTCAGAAAAATTAGAGCCCTTGGCCACGGCTGGGATTAAAACAGTCGCTGAGGTGCAGGCTGCGATCGCACCCTCACAAATCACTATCACCATGCTCAGCGATGCCGCTGCCATCCGCTCAGCTCTCTTTGCCAATCATATCAATCTGACTGGCAAAACCATCCTCCAAATGGGCACCATCGCCCCCGCAGAAAGCCGCGACATCTGCGCGCAGGTTCAAGCTGCTGGCGGTGACTATCTAGAAGCGCCTGTACTTGGCAGCATTCCTCAAGTCAAAGCAGGCACGCTCATCGTCATGGTAGGCGCGACCTCAGCGCAGTTTGAGCACTGGCAGCCCGTTTTACAATGCTTTGGCCCGGCCCCACAGTTCATGGGCGAAGTAGGCACCGCCGCCGCCACCAAGCTTGCCATGAATCAGCTGATTGGGAGCCTCACTGCAGCCTTTTCGATGAGCCTTGGCCTTGCCCAAAAAGAGGGGCTCGACCTCGATAAGTTCATGACTATTGTGAGAGAGAGTGCGCTGTACGCACCGACTTTTGACAAGAAGTTGGAGCGGATGTGCGATCGCAACTTCGCTAATCCGAACTTTCCCACCAAGCATCTCCTTAAAGACATGAACCTATTTGTCCAGGCGGCCCAGACACAGGGAATTGATGCAACGGTAGCGAAGGGTGTTAGTGAGGTGACAGAGCGTGCGATCGCGCAAGGTCTCGCAAATGACGATTACTCAGCCATCTACAGCGCAATCAACCCACAAGATAATTAAATCGCCCCTCCAAACGCTCTAATCAGGCCCGAGGGAGGAAGCAGAACCTGCGGTGCAAATATGTCTTCAGTGCGCACCACAAGATTATGAAAGACATACTCATATCTGACGCAGCGCTAGCACTCATCATCTTAGCGCACTCGATTCTATCGGTTTAATCAGACATACTAAGCACTGAACTTAACGGTATGCTGTGTCTTAGGTATTAATCCTAACGAAGTGAGGTTCTGGTGTTTTCAAGCTTATTTGACCTTGGGTTCCAAAGAAATGCCAATCAGGCAGCTGGTTTTTACATTGTGTATGTTGTCCTTTTAGCTTTGGCGTGCGGTGTCTTAGGCGGCATCTATGGCATGATTCTCAGTGCAAATCCTTCTTTGCCTCTTGGAGACCTATCTCCATCTGAAGCTGGATTGCGCACAGGAGCCACACTTGCAATCATCTTTTGTTTTGTTCTTTCATCAGTAATCGTCGCCAAGAAAAAACAACTGTCTGTGACAACTATGCTGATTGTGCTTGCCTCTACAGGTATGGCTGTATTGCTTGGTGCTTTAGGTGGAGTCGGTCCCATTGCTTACCTGACAATGCTGAGCGACAGGTCACACCAAAGGTCACACTAAAAGTTCGCACAAAAAGTCACACTAAAACGCCAACAAACAGACCTGACAGCTCACGCATTAACAACTGTTCATTTTTTAACGCATAGCCATGACAGTCGATGCGTCAGCTCACTGGAAAAGGTCTCAACATCTGCCAGACATTAAGCCGTTAGAGCAGGCTCTTTTACAGTAGCCCCAGAAGACACAACTGCATCTTTCGCATTACCAAAACGGCGATCGCGTCCCTGAAAAGTCAGTAAAGCTTGATGAAATGCAGCCCGGTCAAAATCCGGCCAAAATACATCGGTAAAGTACATTTCGCTGTAGGCCAGCTGCCAGAGTAAAAAGTTGCTCAGGCGCTGCTCACCGCTCGTACGAATCAACAAATCAGGATCAGAGCCTCCCGTATAAAGGTGCTGACCAATTAATGATTCGTCAACATCTTCCGAAGAGAGTTCGCCCTCTTCTACTTTTTGTACAATCTGGTGGCAGGCATGAACAATCTCATCGCGGCTACCGTAGTTCACAGCCACATTAAAATCGATGGCTCTGTTGTTGGCAGTCTCATCCATCGCTCTGGTCATCTCTCTTTGTAGCGGAATAGAGAGCGCCGAAAGATCTCCTAAAAAGCGAATTCTGACGCCTTCTCTGTGCATGGCTTTTAGCTCTCGGCGCAGCATTTTTTCAAAAAGCACCATGAGAAAATCTACCTCAGCAGTGGGACGTCGCCAGTTTTCTGTTGAAAAGGCGTAGGCAGTGAGCGCATCAATGCCCCAATCTTTGCAGCAGCGCAACAGGTCTTTGAGCGTTTTCGCGCCTTCTCTATGTCCGGCAACTCTGGGTAACCCTCGCTGATTGGCCCAGCGTCCGTTGCCATCCATAATGACGGCAACGTGCTTTGGTAAAGCTTGAGGATTTAGATCAGCTGGTAAAACAGAGTAGCTCATGGAAGTGACCAAAATATTCGCTGAAGGGTAGGAGATTTGGATGGCGAGAGAAGAATTATATTTTTAAAGGAGGCGGGGCGTTAATGGGGCGTTAACGGAGCGTTATAGCGGTATTAACTGGTGGCAGATGGCTATAGTTATTATGTTCACTTGCCTTCCAGAATTCCCGCAGTTGAAGAGAAGTAATCGAGTGATTCCACTGCAAAAGTTGATGCACTATGAGACTCACCGTGTACGACTAGCACATGAGGTAGCGCTCTATACAGCTCTCTATACACATGGAAGATTAGGGGGAAGTTGTGATTAGGGGGGAGTTGTGTTCACACCATAGGCGTTCACCCATGACTCTGTCAGTCGGGAAAAGTCGGCTAAGGTCGGGGGAACAGAAAGAACAGGCCAGAAAGCATTAAAGAAAGCAATAAGGAAGACGGTCAAGAAAGCAGCAAAATCAGCAAGCCGAAAACGAGACCAAGCAAAGCGTGAAGCAGCCATGAGGTTACGGCAAGATAGCGACCCCGTACGGAACTTAAGAGGGAGAACTGGTAGTCTACTGCCAGAAGGTCACCGAGAAGAATGATGGGGATAGACGCGGCCATTGAATATGCCGATCAGCTACTATACGAGCGCACGGGTAAGCATCTGAGCGATTTGCAAAGTCATATTTTGCAGCAGAGCTGGCAGGGGCAAACCTACAGTCAAGTGGCGAATAATGCAGGCTACAGCGAAGGCCATATAAAGGATGTCGCCTCTCAGCTATGGCAGCTACTCTCTGAGGCATTGGGCGAGCGCATTACAAAAGGAAACTTGCGATCGCGCCTGATAAACCGCATCAAACGCACCATCAAGAGCGCACCGGGTGGCCCTGCTGTTATCGCCACCCTTCGCAGCGCCCAGGCAAACCATGCTAGGGCGATTACCGCTGCGATCGCACAACCTCCATCATCCCCTCAGCCCACCACCTTCCTGGGTAGAGAAGAGGCCATCACCACGCTTCATACGCTCGCTCAAAGCCATCGCATTATCGTCATTCAGGGGGAAGGCGGCATTGGCAAAACGACGCTGGCGCAGCAGTATAGCCAGCAGTTTGACCATGTGCTGGAGCTGCTGATGGCCAAGGAAACGGCAAACATTACCCCTGTAAAAAGCGTCGTAGAAGAATGGCTACGGCAGTCGTTTAATGAAGAGCCCGGTCGAGAGTTTGGCGTTACCCTCAGTAGACTAAAGCATTACCTAACAGCCAAAGAACAACAGGTTTGTCTACTCATAGACAACTTAGAACCTGCCCTCGATAGCAATGGTTTATTCATTGCAGCGCATCGTCACTATGTAGAGCTACTGCGCGTGTTAGCGGCTAGTCAAGCGACGGTTATTATCACCAGCCGCGATCGCCTGTGTGAGCCCAGCATTTCAGTACGTCACTACCGCTTACCCTGTCTAACAGTAGACACTTGGCAGCAGTTCTTTCAGGCGCATCACATTACAACAGAAATTGACGCCCCTTGTTTGCGTAGTATGCACAAAGCCTATGGGGGAAATGCCAAAGCCATGGAGCTGCTGTGCGCCACAACGGTGGAAGACTTTGAAGGGGATCTGAGCGCTTACTGGCAAGACAATAAAACAGATTTACTCGGCGCTGCGGACTTGAGGAATTTGGTCGGCTCGCAGGTCAACCGCTTGCAAACACTCGATGCCGATGCCTACAGAGTGTTTTGCCGGTTGGGCTGCTATCGCTATCAAGACCAGCCGACGCTCAAGGCTGACGCCATCACCGCGCTGATGTGGGACATTGCCCCCGCAGGGCAACGGCAAACGCTAAATTCTTTACGTGATCGCTCCCTACTAGAATGTCAAAAAGGCAACTACTGGCTACATCCTGTAAGCCGCGCCGAGGCCATTGCTCGGCTGCGTGAGACCATAGACGATTGGGAAAAGGCGAATCGTGCGGCAGCTAAGTACTGGTGCGATCGCACCCAAACTATCCTCTGCGTCGCCGACGGCCTCCAAGCCCTCGAAGCCTTCTACCATCTCATCGCCATCCAAGACTACGACGCGGCAGCAAACGTCTTGCTCCAAAGCCGACACAATCAATGGCGACAGTTTTTACCCCTGGCCAGCAGCCTATACCGCATGGGATTGTTGCAGCCAACCATTAACGCCATTACGCAAGTACTGCCCCATGTTCAAGCAGGCAACAACAAGATCAACAGAATTGAACTCAACAACATCTTAGGCGACGTATACTGGATTACCGGAGAGATTCAAAAAGCAATCTGCTGTCAAAAGAAAACGCTCACAGACGCGGCGCACTATCTCGCCACCCGAAAGCGAAAAACAACAGAACCTGCATCGTCTAACACCTGCTCTGTCGATAGAGATAACTACTATCTAAAAATGCTCACCGTCGATGCGCACCTCAGCCTCGGCCTGTACAGCATCGACCTATGGGAGCTAGCTCAGGCCGCAGAACAGTTTGAGCAGGTGATTTCTCTGGCAACAGGGACAGCCCACCAAGCCTGGGCAGACAAAGCCACGGTCGGCCTTGCCCTCGCCTGTGCCCACAAAGGGGAGACAGACGTTGCCACCGAGCTAGCAGAAAGCATTTTGGAGCACTTTGCAGGCCCAGATGATGAGTTCGGGCGCTACGCCTATTTTCTGCAGCTGCTAGGGCAAACCTTTGGCCAGTTAGGAGACTTTGCCAAATCCCAGGCACTGTACGAGCGAGCGATTAGCTCTGCGGAGGCAGGACACTATGTACAGGTGAAGGCAAAGGCGCTCACAGGGCTCGCGATATTGAGACGAGAACAAGGGGATCTTGAAGGTGCCCTTACCCTGCACACTCAAGCCATTGACCTGTGTAAAACCATCGGAGCTACCTGCGATCTGGCCGAGGCGTATTTACAGCTAGGGCTGAGTATGGGCCGGCAGGGGGATAAGGGAAAGGGATGTTTTGAGAATGCGATCGCGCTATTTTCAGACATTCAAGCGCCTCAGCAAGCTGCCCGTGTCAAGGCAGCCGCTCAGCACATCGATAGCGACCAGCAGCTAGACCGAGCGAGATAGCTAAGCAAAATACTAAGCGAGATGACTGAGCGAAATATAGAACTGAAATGATAGTCTAAGGTGAATTTACACCCGTACTTTTACGGATAGAAAAGAGCCCACTCCCATGCGCTGGAAAACAGGTCGCCGCAGCCGAAACATTCAAGACAGACGGGGCCAAGGTGGCTATCGACGCGGCGGCGGTAGCCCCATGGTCGTCGGTGGTGGCGGCATTGGCATGGTCATCTTCGCTATCGTCATTGCCCTTCTCGGTGGAGATCCCACTATCCTGCTAGACTCTGCCGCGCCGGTTGGCAATCCAAACCCTTACAATGGCGGCTTTGAGGCCACCTCCGCCGAAGAAGAACAGCTTGCAGACCTGACCTCTTTTGTCCTGGCCGATACCGAAGACGCCTGGAATAGCATCTTCCCTCGCGAATTTGGCGGTAGCTATCGGGAGCCCACGTTGGTGCTCTTTACCGACGTTGTTCAATCTGCCTGCGGCAGCGCACAGTCTGCCGTCGGGCCCTTTTACTGCCCTGTAGACCAGCAAGTGTACATCGACCTTAGCTTCTACAGAGACCTGCAAAACCAGCTCGGCGCACCCGGCGACTTTGCCCAGGCCTACGTCATCGCCCACGAGGTCGGCCACCACGTCCAAAACCTACTCGGCATTTCTGAGCAGGTACGCGCCGCCCAGCGCCGCACCAACCAAACCCAAGCCAACCAGCTCTCCGTCCGGCAAGAGCTACAGGCAGATTGCCTAGCAGGCGTCTGGGCCAGCGGCATAGATCGCCGGGGCAACATTGCCCTAGAGCGCGGCGATATCGAAGAAGCCATTAACGCCGCCGGTCAAATCGGAGACGACCGATTGCAACAGCGCCAGCGTGGCTATGTCACCCCCGATTCCTTTACCCACGGCACCGCTGCCCAACGGGTGGAATGGTTCCAGCGCGGCCTACAGTCTGGCGATGTAGACCAGTGCGACACCTTTGGCTAAGGAGAGAAAAGAGTAAAATAATGTCGAATACTTATCCTCTTTTCCTCAATGTAGCACTGACCGAAGACATTCCTGAAAAAGGGCTAAAACGGGGCGATATCGCCACAGTGGTAGAGCACTATGTCCAGCCAGAAGGCCAAGAAGATGGCTACAGTCTAGAAGGATTTCGTTCATCGGGTATCACTATCGAGGTATCGGCTTCACAGATCACATCTGTCAGTCAATGACAAGAAGCTCAGATCGTAGATAAGCTGCGCCAGCTTTCTCAGAGCAGACGGCTTCAGCTCGAAGACTATTTAGACTTTTTACTCCAGAAAGATTCAGACGATCTGTCTCCGAAAGGGCTCTCTCGGGAAGAAAGACTACGCCAGCGCAAAAGTGCGCAGCTGTAACAGATACAGCAAAGCGATGGCTATTTACCACTAAGGGTCTACACTTGTAGCCAGCCAAACAACGTGCCAACCGTCAGCTCAAAAGAAGCAAGCAAGTCAGGCATCGGTAGCAAATCCTCCGTTGCTTCCAAAATTGAAAGTGCCTGAGTAGGACGAAAAACTAAAACAGTTTTTTCCTGTGGGTCAATCAGCCAGCCCAGTTCACTGCCGTGAGCCAAACAATGAGAGAGTTTCTTGATGACCTTCGTTTGGCTTTGCTGTGGCGACAAAATTTCAACCGCTAGGTCAGGGGCAACTTCCACAATATCTGAAATGTCTCCATCTTGGTCACGCGGAATATGGGCGCTCCGCAGCACCACCACATCTGGAACAATCGCCGCACCGCCAAAGCTACACCGCAGTTCTGTAAAGGCCAAACCAGTGCTTTCTCCCTCTAGGAAGTCATTCAGCACGTTAGGTAGTTTGGTTTGTAGCCGACTATGCTTTCCCTTCGGCATTGGCTTTTTAGTGATTTTTCCATCTATAAACTCGCTAGCAGGTTTAGTTTCAGGGAGTTCCAGAAACGCTGCCAGGGTTATTAGTTTGATGGGTGCTTGTACCATTTTAAGGCGCTTGAAAGCGGCTGAGTTGATCATATCTCACGGCTGATTATCCTGCCTTCGACCATTCCGCCAGCTGATGAGCCCGCGCCACCGAGTCAATGGACAGCGTTGGGTCTAGTGCTTTTGCGCGCTCAAACTTTTCAATGGCTTCGTCCACTGCGCCCTTCCGCGCCAGCGCACTGCCCTGCGCCACTGCAAATTGCGCCGACTGCTGCCGCGTCCATACCTGCTCGCACACTTCACAAGCCTGACGCGCTGTCTCATCTTGCGGCAGTGTTAGCGCCGGATGATGCATTAGCAAATTGCAGCAGTAGCGCAGCTCATCTTCCCAGGTGCCTACCCGCCACAGCCGCAGCGTACTGTCACTACTGCCCGAGACAATGCGATCTCCCTGGGGGCTAAACGCCACTGAACTAACCCAGCTGCTGTGGCCTTCAAACGGCGAGCCAACGGCGTTTCCTTCTAAGTCCCAGAGGCGCAGCGTATGGTCATCGCTGCCTGAGACAATGCGATCTCCCTGGGGGCTAAACGCCACTGACAAAACCGAGTCGCTGTGGCCTTCAAACGG
>JBCBKQ010000105.1:0-19256 GCA_038521595.1 Cyanobacteria bacterium J06627_28
AAAAATTCCGCCGCTTCTTTTTGAGTCCAACTATGCTTCTGGATATGAACACGCAAATCTAACATCAAATCAGCTCGAACTTTGAGATTCAGCGCCTCTTCAGGCTCAAAACCTAAATCTTCAAACACGTTTTCACTACCCGACACAACCTCTGAAAATATTTTGTCAGCCATTTTTTCAATCCTCCTTTCGTGTTTGCCTATGCCGCAACATATCAGCGTAGCGCTTTTTACCTAGTTCGATATCCCGCTTAGATGTCCTTTGTGTTTTCTTTTGAATTACATCAAACTCCCCTGCCGCAAGTATTTGACTGTCTGTATCGGCTTCTTCAAATGTCACATTCTGTAAGCCTTAAGGCGAGCCTGCTCCATCATACCAATAGCAAAATCTGTGCCTAACACGGAACCTTTTGAGCCAACAATCTTAGCAGCTAAGTACGAACGGCAATAACAGCCAAGCCTGTTCCAGTAGCAACATCCAAAACAGTGTCTCTTTGCTTTAGCTGCGAGATTTCCACTAGCCGAGCCACAAACTTCTTGCGAAAAATACTTACACCCCGACGATTGTTGAAATCATTTAGGATTGCTTTCTTGTAGACAGTCTCCCTCATTTGTCAGCTTTTCACCTGCTGCAAAACGCCATCAATCTCTTGTAAATCACGTAGCACAGAACGATGACCGCACTGTGAGCAGACGGTACTTGGCTGCTGCTCCACAGGAACGAGACCATTCATCCCCACACTGCCAACCGCTGGAATCAGCCAGTCAATATAAATCTGCTCGCACTGCGGGCACTTCACTGTCATTGTCTTGGGAGGAAGCGTCATAAAACGGGTTGCCTGCGGCTAAAGTCAACTGCTTTTACTACTCTCTCACCTAATCTCTCATCTGACGCGACCAAGCCTAACAAAGCAGTGCCCTCCTGTAGATATTGTCAAATGTTGTCGAATATGCCTGCCATGAAAATAAGGCCTAGGGCCATGATAATAGAGCCTAAAGTGTCTGCTTTCCACTTGGTCTCAAGGTAAGCCGGGTACAGCCAAAAGCCCATTAATCTAGTGACAGCAGGCATGACTGCCACAGCCAAGATAGAAGACGTGACAATAGTCGCCAGCAACATTGCACCCGAGGGCGACCATTCACCCACTACGCCCGTTCCCGGAAACAGCTTTATCCGAATCATCACAATCGGATAGAGCCCAAATACAACGGACAAAATTTGCTTCCAAACGGGAGGCCCCAGCCGCCTAGTTTCATCGCTATTTGTTCGCTGAGAAAACCAGCCCTCCAGCCCTGTCGTAAAAGACTTAAATCTGTAGGCTCTAAAAATTTCTTGCCCACTTTCAGTGACTTGCTTTCGCGCTGCAGAATTCACCCAGCCACTCAAATGCTCAGGCGAATCAAAGTGAACAATGCTGTACCACTTAATGACATCATCCTCACAAGAGAGCGGCAAATTAAGATCTAGCCTAATAAATCCTGGATGGTCGCTTGCCGTCTTTCGCAGTACCTCGTGCCAGCGCTCAAACGCTGCTCGCTGCGTTTTTGCAACGATATGCTCCACAACCAAGCTGCTGTAGAACGCTTGAGAATTTGAAGATTGTTCAGTAATGTCAGGCAAAACCATCTAGTATTTCCTGCTTGAGGTATTTTTTTGAGCATTTCCTCCTAAAGGAATCCTCTTTACTGTACTTGCCCTATCTACAAAGAAAAATTGTATACAATGAGTATACATAGCGAATAGCGATACAAAGCCAGCTTGCCAGATTAAAATGTCACACGTACGCAACTTTTCCAATGCACACATGGGCAAGCTCTTTAGTAAAACATACCTAGCGCTTCGTCAAGAGATCCTTTCTGGCAAGTTAGTGTCTGGAGAGAGCCTTATAGAGCAAGCATTGGCCAATCGATTTAAGGTCAGCCGAACACCCATTAGAGAGGCCATTCGTCAGCTTCAGCAGGAAGGCCTGGTCGAATCGGATAGGGGCGGCGGACTTCGCGTAACGGTCATTACAATTGCAGATGCTATTCATCTTTATGACTGCCGGCTGGGGCTAGAGCAGGTGGCGGCAATGGGCGCGTGTGAAAATGCCACCTCTGCTCAATTAGAAGACCTACAGGATTGTTTGGCTCAAGCTAACTTGGCAGAGCCTATTGCCGCTGGCGATATAGCCCGCTCAGAGCTATCAGACAGTGGTAACGATGACCACTCAGACGAATTGGAAAATCGCCTGCAGATTGACCAAAGCTTTCACAGATTACTGGCCGAAAGCTCTGGAAATCCGCAGCTAGCTGATTTGCTAGATCAAGTTTTTAGCAAAATGGCCTTGCTCCGACTCACGACAACGTATCAAAGCCCCGATGTATTGGAAATTTGGGCTGAGCATGAGCAAATTGTAGAGGCGATTTTACAGCGCGATTCGCAGGCGGCTGCGATCGCTGTTCGCAATCACTTAGTCGCGAGCAAGGCGCGTGTGGTACAGGCACTTCAAGGACTCAAAACGGAAGCTTCGTTAAAGGGGATTGTCCTTTTTTGAACTTGAGAAATGCGTTTTCTGTGGCTCTGTAATGTTGTCATTCAATATTGTTCTTTAATAATATTGTTCTTTAATAATATTGTTCTTTAATATTGTTCTCTAAATAAAAAATACCTTTTTCAACCCATGACCGATCTTTGCTTATGACTAAAACTCTAACCTTGACAGTAAATAGCGATCGCCTCAATCAGGCCCTAGAAGACCTCGCAAAAATTGGCAAGCAGCCGGACAATACGATTAAGCGCTTGGCCTTTTCACCTGAAGATCTAATGGCCAGATCGCAGCTGACTGAATGGATGGAAACGGCTGGAATGCATGTCGACATCGACGCGGGAGGCAACATAATCGGTCGCTATCCGGGGCACGAAAACGAATCGCCTGCATTGGCCACCGGCTCACATATAGATACCGTATTTTCGGGAGGACGTTTCGATGGGTCTCTGGGTGTCATCGCTGGCCTAGAGGTCGTTAGAGTGCTTCAAGAACACAACCTAAAGCTGCATCATCCCTTTGAGGTGATTGCCTTTGCTGACGAGGAGCGAAGCATGATTGGGGCCAAGGCAATGGCTGGCACCGCACCCAAAGATCCTGCACGTTACGACACCGTAGAGAATGAACCAATTCAGACCTGTTTGGCCAGGGCCGGGGGTAACTGGGACAATCTTCTTTCTGCTCATCGCTCAAAAGAAGACATCGCCTGTTTTTTAGAACTCCACGTAGAGCAAGGCGGCGTTTTAGAAGCCATTGAGCGAGACATTGGGGTGGTAGAAGGCATCGTCGGTCAGCAGCGTCATCGGATTACCATTGAAGGCCGGACAAACCACGCCGGGACAACGCCAATGAACATGCGGCGGGATGCACTGACAACAGCCTCTCATCTGATCTTAGCGATAGAAGATATTGCAAAGCATTTCCCAGGAGATCCGGTGGCAACAGTTGGCACATTAAAAGTTTGGCCAAACTCTATCAACACCGTCCCTGGCAAGGTGGAAATCAGCTTGGACATTCGAGATCTCTCACCAGATGTGATTGCCCACATGATCGAACAGCTCCGTCGTAAGATTGAAACCATAGCCGTCGCCAGTCGTACACGCATTCGTATGCGACCAGAGCTACAGGTAGAGCCCACCCCAGCCTCTGCAAAAATACAGGAGCTGATTGTTGAAAGCTGTGAGGAGATGGGCCTGAGCTACACTCATTTACCCAGTCGTGCCAGTCACGATGCCCAAGAGATAGGCCGCTTTACCGACATGGGTATGATTTTTGTACCTAGCAAAGAAGGCATCAGTCACTCAGGCGATGAGTATACTTCGCCTGCTCAGTGTGCGCAGGGCGCAAATATTTTGCTTAAAACGCTACTCAAGCTTGACCGTCTCTATCGCTAACAGTAGCTAGTTGAACAGTTATCTCAGTAAAAAATGCGGTATATAGGCATAAAAGATCCACAAATGTAACAACACTTGGAGCACAACCCTCTGTGTACGATCTCAAAGTAATTATTATCGGCGCGGGTATTGGCGGATTGACAACAGGCATCGCGCTCAAGCAGGCAGGTTATGACGTCACCATTTATGAACGTGTGAGTAAGCTACGTCCGGCAGGGGCAGGTATTTCGCTCTGGTCTAATGGCGTCAAAGTACTCAATCGGTTGGGGCTAGGTAAGCAAATGGCTGCCATTGGCGGTCAAATGAATCGCATGGAATATCGCAGTCATCGCGATGAACCGCTAAGCGATATTGATTTGCAGCCACTCTTCAGGGCAGTGGGTCAGCGGCCCTATCCTGTCGCTCGAACCGACCTACAGGATATGTTGTTAACAGCCTTTGGCCCAGAGAATGTCCACCTAAGCATGAAATGCATCGCCGTAGAACAAACCGCAGAAAATGCGACGGCAATATTTGAAGACGGCAGCCAAGTAACGGGTGATTTGATCGTGGCGGCAGATGGCATTCACTCAATTGTTCGCAAATACATTTTGGGTGAGGCGCTGTCTTTGCGATATGCAGGCTATGTGAATTGGAATGGATTGGTGCCAGCAACACCAGCGCTATGTGATGCCGATAACTGGGTGCTGTATGTAGGTGATGGCAAGCGAGCTTCAATGATGCCAGTGGGGGGCGATCGCTTCTATTACTTTTTTGGAGTACCCACTCCCATTGGCTCTCAAACAGAGCCAGACCATCGGCGCAAGGAGCTAGCTGACTATTTTTCGGGCTGGCCCGAGCCGGTTCAAACGTTAATTCAAACACTAGATCCAGCTGCGTCTAACCGCTTAGAAATCAGCGATATCGACCCGCCAAAGCATCTCGTAAAAGGACGCGTTGCCTTAGTGGGCGATGCGGCCCATGCCACCACCCCAACCCTAGGACAAGGCGGCTGTCAGGCAATGGAAGATGCCTTTGTGCTCACTCAGTTTTTAGTGACGACGAACATCAGCGTAGGCGATGCCCTAGAACGCTACGAACAGTCCCGCAAGGCGCGCACGTCTCAGCTAGTCATGAAAGCGCGCAAGCGTACAGATACTATCTATGGAAAAGATGAAGAGACCACTCAAGACTGGTACGAACAGCTCAAGGGAGAAAACCCAGAGGACGTGCGCAGTGCCCTAGCGAAGATCATTTTAGGTGGCCCACTGACGTAGCCGCTGGCGGAAGAAAACCCCTGGGAAGAAACTTCGAAGAAAGGCCTCTAGCAGAAGCCTTAGAGAAAAGAATGACGACAAGAGCAGTTGACAGAGAGGAACAATGGGCTGGTTATCGACGCATATTTTGGATACAGCTAACGGCACGCCAGCCGCAAATATGGAGTTGAGCCTGTGGCGAGTAGACACCCCAAAAAGAGCCGCCCAAGATGAAGTCGCCCAGGAAAAAGTCGAGAGCATACTTCGGCTGCAGTCGAGCTATCACCATCTCAAGACATTAAAAACAAACCAAGATGGCCGAACAGATACCCCTCTCCTAGAAGGTAAAGATTTCCAGATAGGGTTTTATGAGATTGTTTTTGTGGTCGGCGATTATTTTTCTACAAAGTCTCCTTTGCTTTCTACAGATTGTCCATTCCTAGAGTTAGTACCCATACGCTTTGGTATCGCCGATGCGGGCAGTCACTATCATGTGCCTTTACTGGTGTCGCCTTGGTCCTACAGCACCTATCGCGGCAGCTAGCAAATAGACGACCTATCCTGATGTACAGCAACAATCAGTACCTAGGATTGAAAATTAAATAACTTGCCCAATTTCAATCCTCGCTGCAGGCCCTCATCCTAAATCCTTCTCCCTCAGGGAGAAGGATTTAGGATGAGGGCGGCAGGAAATGTGCGTCTTATTTAATCCTCGTTCCCTAGGAAAAATCTAAAAAGGAAAATCTAAAAAGGAAAGTCTAGGAAAGAAAGTCTAAGAAAGAACAAAAAAGTAGCTCCCAATACTTTTTCCAGGTTTACTTTCAACATAGATTGTATACAATCCAAAAACCACTGAAGCCAAAGCACTTCAGGGTATGTGGAATGCTTTTAAGTTGGTCGTAATTGACCAAAGAATTTTTGTCTGCTGCTTTTAGAAAAAGCAGCAGCTTCAAAGGCATTGTCTTGGTGAATCTCTATGGAAGAGCCCAATATGGTCACGAACGAACCGATAACAACTGAAGGCGTACTGCCAGAGGCAGAAGCACCCATTGAACATGACTTGATCTACGGGTTGGAAGATAAACCGCCTATTCGCGAGTCAGTTTTTGCCGCCGTTCAGCATGTGTTTGCCTGCTTTGTTGGCATTATTACCCCTTCGCTTATTATTGCGGGTGCTTTGGGTCTAGAGCCCGCCGATGGGGCCTATCTCGTGAGTATGTCGCTGTTTGTTTCTGGCATTGCAACATTTATTCAGGCAAAGAGAATTGGCCCCGTGGGGTCTGGGCTGCTGAGCATTCAGGGGACTAGTTTTGCCTTCATCGGGCCAGTGATTGCTGCGGGTGCAGCGGTTACCGGCGGTGGCGGAACGCCCCAGGAAGCACTAGGCACAATCTTTGGACTGTGTTTGGCGGGCTGCGTGATTGAAATAATTGCCAGTCGATTTATTGAATTTGCCAGCAAAGTAGTCACTCCGTTAGTCACAGGCGTTGTTGTCACATTGATTGGTCTGACGCTGGTCAATGTGGGGATTACCAGCATGGGCGGTGGGTTTGGCGCGATTGAGGCTGGGACGTTTGGCAGCCCTCAGTATCTGTTACTCTCCGGCCTTGTGCTAGCGCTGATTATTGCTTTAAATAACGTGCGTAGCAGCTTTTTGAGGATGTCATCGGTTGCGATCGCACTTGTCGTCGGCTACCTCATCGCAATTCCCATGGGCCTAGTAGATTTCAGCAACTTGAGCAACCTCGCTCCAATTAACGTGCCAATTCCCTTTAGATATGGCATCGGCTTTAACCTCGCAGCCTTTATTCCTTTCGCTTTTTTGTATCTGATTACAACAATCGAGTCCACCGGAGATATTACAGCCACCTCTCTACTCACAGGTCAGCCCATTACAGGCCAGAAATATTTTGAACGGGTAAAAGGCGGCATTTTAGGAGATGGGATTAACTCGGGGATTGCGGCTATTTTCAATACGTTTCCCAACACCACATTCAGCCAAAACAATGGGGTTATTCAGCTCACCGGCATTGGCAGTCGCTACGTTGGCTTTTACATTTCTGGCATTTTTATTGTTCTAGGATTGGTGCCTATCATTGCAGGCATTTTTCAGACCATTCCTCAGCCTGTGCTGGGCGGAGCAACAATTATTATGTTTGGCTCTGTTGCCGTTGCCGGGATAAAAATTCTCTCTACGGTGAACTTAGACAAACGTGCCTCTATTATCCTTGCGACCTCTCTCGGCTTAGGGCTGGGCGTCAGTGTTGTTCCCGATATCATTGGACAGCTACCGACGCTAGCAAAGAGCATTTTTTCATCCGGCATTAGTACGGGTGGGCTCACAGCGCTTGTCCTTAACATTCTGCTGCCAGGGGCTCGTGAATAGTCAGCTTTTAGAGTCGGCCTTTAGATAAAGCCAACCGCCTGAGTTAGTCACAGACCTGTGCTGCATATCTGTGCTGCAGAGCATGAGCTGTTCCCAACTCAGATGTCAAAGAATCTTCTATGGCGGTTAAAGCCTTTGCGCTATCCGTTCTAGAGTGCGCTGGCTATTTTTTTTCAACTTAATAACGTGTGTGTGAGGATTTGATCGTGCCTAAAAGAACCGCTGTTTTTAAGGGGCTTAAGGCTCCCAGCTTATTTTTTCGCTTGTTGTTTGGATTTGGATTTGTCAGCGCAAGTTCACTCCTGGGCGTAAGCTCTCCTTTGGGACTCTCCGAGAGAGCCGCGTTAGCCTCCGAGTCAGTACTGGAGTCCAAATCAGTAAAAGCTGATTCTC
This sequence comes from Cyanobacteria bacterium J06627_28, assembly GCA_038521595.1. Taxonomy (GTDB): domain Bacteria; phylum Cyanobacteriota; class Cyanobacteriia; order Phormidesmidales; family Phormidesmidaceae; genus Phormidesmis. Next base: position 7,936 of record JBCBKQ010000105.1, read on the forward strand.
AGTGGCTGATCCCATCTGAGGTCTTATCTGCGGATGATTCAACGCAAACCCAGCGGCTGACGCTGAGCGATTTGAGAGAACTGTCAGCTTCTGACTCTGAAGAGATCGCAGCCAATACAACAGCTAGTCCAAATGAAAGATCTAATGAAAGGTCTGATGAAAGACTGGAGGAAGCGGTTAAGCCCTTCAATGTTGAAGAATCGATGACGCTAGCTCAGGTCACTAGCGTATCAGAACTTTCTGACGTGCAGCCAGGGGATTGGGCCTTTACAGCGCTCCAGCGTTTGGTAGAGGAGTATGGATGTTTAGAAGGCTATCCCGATAGCACCTATCGAGGCAACCGAGCGCTGACTCGCTATGAGTTTGCGGCTGGGCTAAATGCCTGTTTAGATGTGGTAATCCAGCTTATCAGTAATGGAGACTTGGATGGAATCAGGCGATTGCAAGAAGAATTCGCTGCTGAGCTGGCGGTAGTGCGATCGCAAGTAGACACCCTAGAACTCGACGTTGCCGAGCTAGAAGCCAATCAATTCTCAACCACAACCAAGTTCAGCGCGCAGCTCTTTGGCAGTCTCAACTATGCCACCGCTGGCGGCGACGTCCGTGCCGAAGGCATCAATGTATTTGCCCCTGCCCGCGACCCGGGGACCAATGCCCCCGTCATTAGGACCATCACTGACGATCCATCACCGACCTTTAGTTACTACACTTGGCTAAACTTTACAACGTCTTTTACCGGAGAAGACCGCTTACAGCTCCAGCTAACAACTGGAGACGGCAACGGCCCTGCCAACTTCTACGGCTCAGCCGGTTTGTTCAACACATTTGGGGTGCCTTTCACACTGCAAACCGGCACGACAGGCGGCGCAGATAACTTGATTGTACGAGAGGTCTTTTACGACTTTCCCGTCGGCGACAAACTCTCACTTACGGTGGGCCCTGCCATCAACTGGTATCGTCACTTTGACAACAACCGCTTTACCTTTTATCTCACGGGTGCAAACAGCTTTAACTCCAGCGGCGGCACGCAGGTCAATGCAATTGATAGGGGTGCCGGTGCGGTGGCCCAGTGGGACCTGACCGACTGGATGGATTTGCGAGTCGGCTACCTGGCCGAAAACACTGAGTTTTTACCCGGCCCCCGTAGCGCCCAAAGCAACGGACTTTTTGCAGGCACAACAACGCTCACAGGTCAGCTTGGCCTCTCTCCCACAGACAATGTCAACCTTCGATTTCTCTATACGCGCAGCAACCTAGAACCCAATGCCGCAGGCTTTGTTGGCGGCGCAATTAGTGAACCAATCTACGGCTTTGCTGATGATGGCTTTGGTGGCCCCTTACAAAATGCAACTGCCGATACCTTTTTGTTTAACTTCGACTGGCTAGTCGCAGAGGGCTTTGGTCTGTTTGGCCGCTACAGCTACGGCAGTACAAACCTTTTCCCCATCAGCAACACGCTGCCAGATGGCCAAATCAATGCTCAGTCTATTCAGGTGGGCATGGCCTTTCCCAATCTCTTCAAAGAAGGAGCCCAGGGCATCGTCTCTTATGTTCAGCCCTTTGATGTTTTAGACGGTCGTAATTTCCTCGCCTCTGGCGGTGGTGATGGCGCTGTTCAACAAGAGATCGAGGTAGCCTATCGCTATCCGCTCAGTCCCAACATTGCCCTTGTTCCAGCGTACTACTACATCAACAACGTCAACAACTTTGGGGACAACCCAGATGTCCACGTTTTTAGTCTGCAAACACAGTTTTCTTTTTAGGTTGGGCTGATTGTCTCGCACTTGTCTACACCCCACTGTGTGCACAAGTGTGAGATTTCTGAGATCGGTTGGTGGCAAAGTGTGCTGACCCACCCCGCCCTATCGGGCACCCCTCCAGAGGGGATCTACTTTAGACGATGAGGATAGAGGTGCTCGGAAGCAGTCACATGATGTCCCATGGCCAAAGGTAGATCCCCTCTGGAGGGGTGGCCGGAGCGCAGCGGAGGTCGGGGTGGATTCAGTAACGTAGGCTACTTGCCGATGTCTCATGCCGGTATCTCATACTTATGTGTACACGGCAGGTCCATACCAGTAATCTAACAATCTCGATCTTCTAACAGAACCCTATTGCATGTGAGTTACTCATATAATAGGGTTCTGATTGCTTTTGGTATCATTCGCTACGGTTTTCTACAATGAAAGTGTTCAAACAAAGAACCTTTTCAGGAGGCAGCGTTTTATGAAAACCACTACAGCAAACAATTCTGTTTACACAATTGCTCAACTTGCTCAGCGCCTCAATCTGGGCAGAGTGTTAGAAGGTACCTACGGGGCTGGGGTCATGACAGCAGGCTACAAACGAACAGCGAAGAAAGCCGGCTGGAGCACAGATCAGCTGTTGACAATGTCTGCAGCTAAGTCCTTTTACAACTAGAAAGCCCCTTTAACGAATTCTTTAAAGGCAGCCTAAAATTCTGGCATAGCAAAGCGCGGCAAGCTATATGACAAGCAACAGCCCGTCGAAATTCGGCGGGCTGTTGCTTTGAGCTATCACTACTTTAAAACATCCAAAAGCGCATATACGGCAGGTGGCTGTAGCGCATCGGCGAGAATAGCAACGCCAATAGGCCGCTCTAGCAGAACGGGTAATGAGTAGACCTGTACAGACTCTGGAATAGGCAAAGCCGCTAGTCTAGGAAGTATCGTACCGCCAAGTCCCTGGGCGACTAAATTAACAGTGGCAGCGTCTGTTTCCACTTCGTTTACAACATTGAGCCGGTAGCCTAGCCCATTGATGTGGTCATAGACTGGCCGCATCATAACGTAATCAACTGGCGGCATCAGTAGCGGCTGCCGAACAAGGGCTTCCCAGGTTAGCTTGTTGTCTTTTAGCTGGCTATCTGGTGGCAGTAGTACAAGGTACTCATCTCTTAGCAGCTCCCAAGCCGTAATCCCTTTACCTGCCGGTAGAACAACGATACCCACATCGGCACGTCCTTCTTTTAGCGCCTGCTCGACTTGTTTGTCATTGTCATGCTCGGTCAAGTTAGCGACGATGCCCGGAAATTTCTCATAGAGCTGCTTGAGCCCTTCTGGTAAAACATGGGTAGCGACACTACGAAAAGCAGCAATCCGCACCTTTCCCTGCTCTAGTCCTTTACCGATGGCCGACGCCTTCAAAATATCCGAGACGTTTTCTACGGCGGCTTTGGCATGGGGCAAAATCGTCATGCCGACCGGCGTCAATGTGGCACCGTGACGGCCTCTCGAAAACAGAATAACGCCTAGAGAGTCTTCTAGGGAGGCGATCGCATGACTCACCGCCGACTGCGAAATCCCTAGCGCCAACGCGGCATCACCAAATGTTTTTTGCTCAGCGACAGCCACCACAATTTTTAGCTGCGACAGTTTGATCTGATTGTGATGAGTATCTTTCATTAGGAAGAAGAAGGCGGTGAAAAAAAGACGGTAGCTTTTGGCACAGTATATGAATCAGCTCATCTCCTAGAGTAGTGGTGAGCGTCATTGTATACAACGCTTGTTTGGTAGGTGCCATGTACCCAAGAGGCTGCACTTTTTCTGAATCAGACTGGGATGCGATCGCACCTTTCTGGTATCCCGTTGCCTACAGTCACACCGTTCAAGAAACGCCTGTGGCCGCTATGCTGCTGGACCAGCGCCTAGTCATCTGGCGTACGCCTAAGGGCATCTCTGTCGCAAACGATATTTGTCTGCATCGCGGCATTCCCCTTAGCATGGGACAGATAAAGGGCGATCAGCTCATCTGCAAATACCACGGCTTTCACTACGACTCGGCAGGTCAATGCACCCTCATTCCCGCTAATCCGCAGGCCAATATCCCTCGTAAGCTCTGCCTAAAAACGTACCCGGTCAAAGAGGCCTTTGGTCTCGTGTGGACGACGCTTACAGGTACGGCAGATGACCCCGATGCGCTCCCCATTTTTCCAGAATGGACAGACACTGACTATCAACAAGTAATGCCTGATGCGATCGCAATTGATGCCGCCGCCGGCAGACAAATGGAAGGCTTTTTAGACGTTGCCCACTTTTCCTGGGTGCACGCCAAATCATTTGGCGATCCCAATAATCCCATCGTGCCAAAGTACCCTGTCACACCTACCCCGCGCGGCCTTCATGCCGAATATACCAGTACCGTGAGCAACTTTCCAAAGGGCTTTCAACACCTAGCCCCTGAAGGCTTTCAGTGGCTTAGGGCCTTCGACGTATTTCTCCCCTTTACGGCGATGCTGAGAGTACATTTTCCCGAGGATGGGCGGCTGTGCATTCTCAATGCAGCCTCTCCAATGTCTGCGCGCAAAACTCGTTTATTTAGTCCGCTCTGTCGCAACTTCGACAAAGATCAGCCCCTAGAGCCCGTCTACGAATTTAACTATCAGATTTTTAGTGAAGATAAAGAAGTTGTTGAAGCCCAGTACCCCGAAGATCTACCCCTTGACCTCAGCGCAGAAGCTCACATCGAAGCCGACCACACGTCTATCCTTTATCGCAAAGGGCTTGCCAACTTAGGGCTGAGCAAAGTGTATACCGCATGAGAGTCTGTCAATGAGCATCTATCAATGAACACCTGTCTAGTTAAAAATATTCACACCCTCGTCACCATGGATGATGAGCGCCAAGAGATTAGAAACGGCGCGATCTTTATTCGAGACAATGTCATTGAACAAATCGGAACGACCGATGTCCTAGAGAATGATGAATTGGCCGTTGCCGCCGATGACATTCTCGATCTAAAAGGTCGCCATGTTGTTCTACCTGGCCTTATCAACACCCATCACCATTTCTTTCAAACGCTGACTCGCGCCGTCCCCGCCGCCCAAAACGGCACGCTCTTTAATTGGCTACAAACGCTCTATCCCATGTGGTCTAAGCTTACTAGCCAGGGCATTTATGCCAGTGCCCAAATGGCCGCTGCCGAGCTGATGCTCTCTGGCTGCACCACAGCTAGCGACCATCTATATCTGTTCCCAAATGACTGCACCTTAGATGATGAAATTCGAGCGGCGCAAGACATTGGGCTAAGATTTCATGCCAGTCGGGGCAGCATGAGCGTAGGTGAAAGTCAGGGCGGACTGCCGCCTGATTCGTTAGTCGAAAAAGAAGCCGATATTCTCAAAGACTCACAGCGTCTGATAGAGCAATATCACGACAACAATCGCCATGCCATGATCCGCATGGTACTCGCACCCTGTTCTCCCTTCTCAGTCACCCAAGACCTCATGCGAGAATCGGCCACCATGGCCCGTCAGTTCCCTGGCGTGCGGCTCCACACCCACCTGGCCGAAAACAAAAGCGACGTAGACTACAGCCTGGAAAAATTTGGCCTACGCCCAGGAGACTATGCCGAATCCGTAGGCTGGCTAGGCGATGATGTATGGCACGCCCACTGCGTACAGCTGAGCGACAATGCCATTCAAAAGTTTGCCAAAACAGGTACGGGCGTTGCCCACTGCCCCTGTAGCAATATGCGCCTAGCGAGCGGCATGGCGCCCATTCGTAAAATGCTCGACCAGGGCGTTCCTGTCAGCATTGGTGTGGATGGCGCAGCGTCCAACGACGCCTCAAATTTGTTACAAGAGTCTCGCGCAGCCTTTTTGATGGCCCGCGTCCGGGAGCAAAATGCAGCGGCCATGACAGCCAGAGAAACCCTAGAGCTTGCCACGAGAGGCGGTGCCAAAGTCTTGGGTAGAGATGACATTGGCCACCTGGCACCTGGCATGTCAGCAGACTTTATCGCCTTTAATATTGATACCCCCGCTCTCGTCGGCAGCCATCACGATATTGTTGCCGCTCTGGTATTTTGTCAGCCACCTTCAGTAGACTACAGTTTCATTAATGGAAAGGTCGTGATTGATCGAGGTAGGCTAGTCACCGCAAATCTTGAACAGCTGGTAAAAACTTGCAACCAGTTGGCGACTGCGTTGATGGATTGACGCGATCAGGTCTTCTTGAAAGGTATTTCTAAAAACTCAATGTCTTCAACTCACGCTTCTAGCTATCCTCGCGACCTCATCGGATATGGTCAAACGCCTCCTCATCCTCACTGGCCAGAAGAGGCAAAAATTGCCGTTCAGTTTGTTATCAACTACGAAGAAGGCGGTGAGAACTGTGTTCTCCATGGCGATCGCGCTTCAGAAGCCTTTTTATCTGAAATGATTGGCGCTCAGCCCCTGGCCGGTGTACGCAATATCAGCATGGAATCTCTCTATGAGTATGGTTCACGGGCAGGCTTTTGGCGCTTATATCGGCTGTTTACCCAGCGCAATATTCCTCTTACGGTTTACGCTGTCGCCATGGCGTTAGAGAGAAATCCAGAGGCAGCGAAAGCAATGGTAGAAGCCGACTGGGAAATTGCCAGCCATGGCTATCGCTGGATTGATTATCAGTATGTGGGAGAAGAGATAGAGCGATCGCACATCCAAACAGCCATCGACATTCAAACCCGCATAACCGGCACACGACCACTCGGTTTTTATCAAGGTCGGCTCAGTCCCAACACCCGCCGCTTAGTGGTCGAAGAAGGCGGCTTTCTATACGATGCCGACAGCTACGCTGACGATCTGCCCTATTGGGATACAACATATAGTCAAGACGGTGTTAAACCCCATCTAGTCATTCCCTACACGTTAGACAACAACGATATGCGCTTTGCCACATACCAGGGGTTTAACTCAGGCGATCAGTTTTTCACCTACCTAAAAGACGCCTTTGATATCCTCTATGCTGAGGGAGAGACTTCACCCAAAATGATGAGCGTCGGTCTTCACTGTCGCCTGTCTGGACGACCAGGACGCACCGCCGCGCTCGCCCGATTTTTGGATTATATTCAACAAAAATCAAACGTCTGGATCTGTCGGCGGATCGACATCGCCCGCCATTGGCATACTCATCACTTACCAAACTCGTAACCGAAGAGTCCCTAGGGGATATGCAAGCAAATAACATGCCGATCACCCTCACCCTAGCCCTCTCCCGATGGGAGAGGGAATCGGAGTCAAAGTCCCTCTCCCATCGGGAGAGGGATTTAGGGTGAGGGCGGCAGCATTGATAGCAATGGGGATGTTATTTAAGTTGCTCTTCTCTAACTGACCAAATCATCTAGTCGAAATCGAGCGATTTTATAGATTTCAGAAAGCGATCGCACCCTTTCTACCGTCTCATCGCCAGCCAGCCTCGACTCAAACGCAGCCAAAATATCGCTGTAATTAAACCCTTTCACCGCCATCACAAACGGAAAGCCAAACTTCTCACGGTAGGCATGATTTAACGCTTGAATGCGCTCATAGTCATCCGCATTTAGCTGACTCAGACCAGCGCCCGCCTGCTCTTGTACAGAGGCTTCAGCCATTTTTTCCCGCTTGCCAAGTTCAGGATGCGCTTGGATGAGCTTTACCTGCTCAGCCGTCGTCATCTTTTCAACAACCGCAACCATTTGCCGATGAAGCGCCGCAACATTTTGAAAAGGGCGATCGCACCACACTCGTGAAGCAACGCCCGGCGTCTCCTCAAAAACAGCACCAAACAGAGCGACAAACGCCGCCTGTCCCATTTGGTTAACCTGGTCTATTGAATAAGTCAAAACAGCTTCCTAAGGACTCTTCCATCTAATACTGCTAGCCCCAACAAAATGAGGGCCATACCGCACAGAGCGGCGCTCGACAGTCTCTCCTGCAAAAACAAAGTACTCATTATTAGCGTACATAGCGGTACCAAAAAAGACACCAATGAGGTGTTGACCACGCCAACTTCTGCCAGCAGATGAAAGTAAACAATATAGGCCAGCGCAGTCGAAAATACACCCAACCCTAAAACGGCCAACACTGCACCCACCGACACATTTGCGCCGACTGGACTCTCTCCAAATGTCTGGACCAGTACACCAATAACTCCGATGATTAACGCGCCTGTCGTAATCGTCATAGCAGAAAGTGCCTGGGGTGGAACGTCCTTAAACCGCCGCCCCCAAAAACCAGAGATGGAATAACACAGCGCCGCCCCCAAAATGGCCAGCTCACCAGCCCCCTGCAAGCTCATGCCGCGCAGCACGCTAGGGCCAATCAACACAACCACACCCGAAAAGCCCAAAAGAGCACCCAAAAATCTCGAAAATGTAAGCTTTTCGCCCAGCAAAAATACTGCCAGCACCACTGTAAAAACAGGTGCGACCGAAATCAAAATAGAGGCCAAGCTCGCCGTAATATACTGCTGCGCCCACACCACCAAGCCAAACGGTAACAATGTATTGGTAATACCGAGGCCCGCACATTGCACCCACAGAGATAAGGGCGCTCGCCAGATCGAAAAGGGCTCTATGTTGGGCTGTAACGCCGATTTGGCCTTTTCACCTCGACTTTTTCCAGCCCAAAACTGAACACCACTCAGCACTAAAGCCCCCACACACATGCGGCCAATGACAATGGTGAGTGGAGAAAACACAGGCAGCGCCACCTCCATAAAAATAAAAGCGCTTCCCCAACAGAAAGCAGGCAGGCACAGCAACAGCCAGTGTTTTAGTGACATAAAATCAGTAACATAGAAGCCTTAATGACATAGAAGTCTCAATGACATAGCGTCAGACTAAAAGTTTGTTTCTGTTTATTGTACCGAGCCAATCTATTTAGAGGAAACAGACTATCGAGAGAAAATAGACTATCCAGAAAAAACAGAAAGCTGAGCCGCGTAGCTGTTTTTAGAGGCCTGCGCTCCAGTCAACCCAGGCCAGCCTTCATGGGTTAATAGCCACTGCTTGCGGGCCAGCCCACCGGCGTATCCTGTCAGTTTTCCACTCGCGCCCACCACTCGGTGACAGGGCAGCGCAATTGAAATCGGATTCAATGAATTCGCCATGCCCACTGCTCGTACCGCCTTAGGATTATTAAGTTGATTTGCCAGTTCGCCGTAGGTACACACGTCACCAGGAGCAATCTGCCGTAGGCCATTCCACACCTGACGCTGAAAATCTGTTCCGCCCGCTGCCATGGGTGCATCGGCTAGCGCAGTTAGCTCACCGGCAAAATATTGTTTTACTCGCTGGCTCATCCCAGCTGGATTCTTAATTGGCTGCAGTTCAACGTGAGTGAACCGCTTCTGAAGCAGCTTCATCATTCGTGCTCGATAATCTCCAAAATCTAACGCCAGCAGCACCCCTTCAGATACGACAACAATGACATCGCCAACAGGCGTACGAATGATATCTGTTTCTAACTTCCCAGTATTGTCTTTGTCTATAAGGGTCTCTTTCGACATCTTGTTTTGCTCCTGCGTCACGTTTAATATCTGCCAGATAAAATCAGTATCTCATCGCCACCTGACTCGCCTGCATCTGCGCATCAAACTGCCACAAATACATTGCGCCATAGCCTCGCCACGGTCGCCAGGCTTCGGCCATCTGTTCAAATTCTTTTTTGGTGACCGCATGGCCTAGCCGCTTTGCCGCTCGGTGCAGAGCCAAGTCACCCGGCGGCAAAGCATCAGGTTCGTTTAAGGCTCTCATGGCAATGTAGTGCGCAGTCCAAGGGCCAATGCCTGGCAGCTCGCAGAGGGTTTTCACAGCACTGTCAAGCGTTGTCATCTGGTTGAAAAAGTCGGGCTGCGTGGAGACGACTTGAGCCAAATGAGAGATTGCTTTTGCCTTGGCCCGCACCAGTCCCAATAGTGTCAGATCGGCATCGGATAGTACCTGAGGCGGTGGAAATACTTTCTCTAATGCAGCAGGTTTACCCGGTGCAGCCAAAGGCTCACCGTAGGTAGCTACAATCCGATTGAATACGGTAGTAGCGGCAGCAACACTCACCTGTTGGCCGACGATGGCCCTCACCGATAGCTCGAAGGGGTCCCATGCGCCAGGAATGCGAAGTCCCCGATTTGATTGGGCTTTCGACTGGGCTAGTAATGAGTCGAAAGCGGGGGTATCAGACTGTGGTGCGCTAGGTCGTGCTTTAGAAAACAAGGGAGCTAGAACGTGCGATCGCGCCAAATGCGCCTCTACCGCAGCCACATTTACACCAACATCAAACATCTGTCGCAGTTTAGCCATTACCCGACTCAACCGACCCACGCTCACCTGCCCAATCTGCACCTGCAAATAAGGCTGCTGCGCCACCGGGCGCACACTCACCCAGCCCGGCTGGCCATCGATCACGATGCTTCGACAGTATTGGTCAGCCGTAGCTACCTCCACTCCTAAAATGCTGCGCGGCTGCCAAAACCCCATCAAAGCTTGCCAGTTGTACGGCCTGCTAAAAGGGAGCTTTAGCGTAATGAAGGGCGTCTCTTTCTGCGCTTCTGTTTGCTCTTCTATGGGTGACACCGTTTTGCGACGAAACTCAGAGGGCGATCGCCCGTACGTTTTTTGAAAAGTACTGTTAAAACTGCGAATACTTTTAAAGCCAGCAGAAATAGCCACCTCAGTCATCGGTAGCCGAGTCTCGTCAATCAGCCGCTTAGCGAATAATAGTCGTCGGGTCTTTGCGACTTGCCCCGGTGAGGTACCAACATAGCGACTGAACTGCTGCCGAAGGGTGCGATCGCTTACCCCTAACCGAGCCGCCAACGCTGCCACAGAGTCCTCATCCAACGCGCCCACCTCTATTAACTGCAGTGCTCTGTTGACCACAGTCCCACCGGCCAAGCCATTTACGTTCACAGCCGGTGCCAGCTCAGGGCGACACCGCAAACAAGGACGATAGCCCGCCTGCTGCGCGGCTCCAGCACTTAAGTAAAACGTACAGTTTTCATATTTAGGCAGCCGCGCCAAACACACAGGCCGACAAAAAATACCCGTTGACGCTACCCCAACAAAAAAGCGCCCATCGAACCGTGGATCGTTGGCTTGCATCGCTTGATAGCAAACATGCGGATCTAGCTTTTGCATGGCGGCCCTTCTGGCTTAGCAGTCATGTTATTAACCGTAGGCAATTGGGCCGCTAAAGGCTAGTACTTTTCGGCATCGGATATGCCCTTGCCTGCCAGCTAGGCGACTTCGTGACCAACCGATGTGATGGCCTGCTTTACCGAAGACTCAGATAGCGTCTCGGAGTTCACTTCTACCGTCTTTTGGGCCACGTCCACCGCGACCTTGGCATTTTCATCGTGTACTTTGATTTCTTTGGTGATGGTATCAGCGCAGCCTTCACATTTAATCGAGGGCACTTGTAGCGTCATACTCATATTCAAAAGTCTCCTGTGTTTTTTGTTTTTGTTTTTGGGTTTTACAGTGTTGATTTTACTGCGGCGTATTGTTGTTTTAGTTAGGGTCAGGCAGAACTTAGCAGATATATGGCTACAGACAGAGCTGTG
>JBCBKQ010000106.1:0-19117 GCA_038521595.1 Cyanobacteria bacterium J06627_28
ACACACTTATTTTCTTTTTGTTGATTCGCAAACCAGTAATCTATAAATTGCTTGATCTGTGTGTCATCAAAATCAGCAATCATAACGTCAATAAATTGATTAAAGTTAAAGATATGAGAGGCTGTGCGGCAGGTGATGACAAAACGATTTTTTCTATACTGATGGATAAATTCATGGAGCTGATCTATCAGGCGATGGACACTGCTTTTGGGGACTTCATCTAATCCATCTAGTAAAAACAAGCAGTTTCCTTGCGCTAAATGAGCGGTCGCAACGCCTGTCTCTTGCACAGGTTTTATTTCTTGAAAAGCTTTTAGGGTATAGTCTTCAAAGCTGGTATTGCTACTTGCCACTCGCCTCAGTTCTATCAAGATTGGAATGCATAAATCTTTTTTGTGAAAGGCTTCCACACCCAATTTTTTGAGAAAGGTAGACTTTCCAACGCCTGGTCCACCTAACACCATAAGGTATTGATTTTTTTCAGCGACCTGCACACCATCTTGGCGGGCTAATTCAGTGCCCAGAAGAGTGCTGCGACGGAGCTGTCGGTAAGCTTCTTGTATTGTGGCAGAAGACAATAACTGAATATTACTTTTTTTGAGGACTTTAACCGCTACATAAATAGCGTCTAGAGGCAAAGGCCGCTGCATCAATCCTGGTAATATTTTAATCTGACTATATTTTTTTAGGTAGTTTTGACGGTACTCAGAGAATACAGTTGCGTTAACTGTTTGTTTTCTAGAGGTGTAAGCACCCACTGATTGTTGATCGCTGTAGCGGTCTAGTACAGAATAAATGGTATTTTTTTTGACGAGGGTGTCCCCCAATGCCTCTGCCAGTTTGCGCCAAAGTGCAGCGCCGATATCTTTGATATATCGCTGGGTTTGGTGGGTGTCGGTAGCAATTTGCTGATATTTTTGCCGCTGTAGGCTGCCCTTGAGCACGGCTCTTTCTAGATCGTTGAGCAGTTTGCCTGTGTGGGCAAAGAGGAGGTTGTCTGCGATCGCAATGGCTTGTTCTTCTGTGATCACTTTTTCACCCCCTTGCCTGACATCGCGTGGCCCTGTTGCACCGCGCCTAGAGATAACAGGGTTGATTGTTCTTCTTGGTTCAATCCTCGGACATGGGTAATATCCATCTTCTCATAGGGTTTTAGGGGTTGAAAATGAGACAGTTGTTGTCCGCTATAGATATCCCACAGATGAAGGGATTGATCATAGCCACCACTGACTAGGCGCTGGCCATTTGGCGAAAATTGAACAGTTCGTTTCCAGCCATGATGTCCTTCTAGTATATGGAGGCATTTACCTGTCTTGATATCCCAGATCCGAATGGCCGGATCATAGCCCACACTGGCGATCAGCTGATCATTTGGACTAATTGCCACCGCCCAAATTTCACTTTCATGCCCTTGTAAAACCTGGGTACAGTGGCCTGTTTGAGTCTCCCAAACTCTGACCGTGCGGTCATGGCCACCGCTAACAACATACCGAGAGTCTTTTGTGATATCCACTGTATTAATAATAAAGTGGGTATGTCCTTGCAAGGCATGAATACACTGACCGCTTGCGATATCCCACAGGCGGACTTGCGCATCGTAGCTAGCCGTTGCCACCATTTTTCCGTCAGTGCTAAATTTGAGGGACCATAGCAGTGCTTTGTTGTCTTCACCGATCGTTTGTAGGCAGGTATTGGTTTTTAAATCCCAAATTTTTAGAGCCCAGTCACGACAGCCTGTGGCTAAATATCTGCCGTCTGCACTGATATCAGCACACATTATCCAACCGTCGTGGGAGCCAAAAGTATGAATCAGCTGTTTCGTTTCAATATGCCAAAGTTTGACCGTACCATCGGCTCCGCCACTTACGATGTAGGGCTCATGCGGATGAGCCGCTAGGCAAGGCAAAATCCCTTGATGCGTTTGCCAGGAGTGCTTAAGAGTTTGGTGTTCAATATCCCAAATGCGAATAGTCCCATCTTCATCGCCGCTAATAATACGGTTGTTGTCGAGAAAAAGAGTTGCCCAAATGCCGCCAACGTACCCCTGTAAGCTATACAGCTGTTTGCCAGAATGGGCATCCCATAGCTTCACTGTTCTATCCATACCGCCGCTAGCAATGGTCTGTTCATCGGGGCTGAGGGCTGCGGCCCAAATAGCATTGCGATGGCCCTCTAGAACATTTTTGCACGTTCCCGTTGGGATATCCCAGCAACGAATAGTGTGATCGTGGCCGCTGGTGATCAGGGTGTGACCATCTGCGGTGCAAGCGACACTGCCGAGCTGACGGGTGTGACCTTTAAATACTTGCAGACACTCTCCAGTCTGCGGATCGATTTGTTTGCTGGTGTGATCGGAACTGGCTGTGAAACAGCTCTGGCCATTCGGATGAAAGGTGATGGACCAGATCATGCTTTGGTGAACCTGATGAGATTGCAAACATTGACCTGTTGTTATGTGCCAGCGTTTTACTGTGCCATCTAAGCAGCTGCTGACTAAATATTGGCCATTAGGACTAAAGGCAATTGATGAGACGCATTGGGTATGTCCTTGAAGAGTTTGGAGGGCGCGGCCACTCTGGGCATCTCGTAGAACAATGTTGTAATCACCGCTGCTAGCGGCTAGCAGTTGGCCATTAGGACTAAAGGCTAGGTCAATAATTTGCGCCTGCTGATCGACATGGCTGCTGACCAACTGACCTGTGTCTAAATCCCACAGTTTGAGGCTGTGATCAAAGCTGCCGCTGGCAAGTCGGCGGCTATCAGGGCTAAAAGCAACCGAAAAGACGTAATTGCGATGACCCGTGAGACGACGATATTGTTGTTTGCTAATGAGATCCCAAAGGATGATTTCATTACTGTCAGTGCCAGCGGCGATGTATTGACCGTTTGGGCTGATGGCGATCGCATACACCACACCCACTGTTTGAGTGAACGCCGATGCTACAAAGGTGGAATGGTTAAAGCGTACATGCTGTAACTGAGTGTTGTGCAAATTAGCCTGACGAATGGTGAGTCCAGAAAAGTTATCGCCTTCGAGGGATAGATTGAACAGCTGCTTGAGATGGATAATGTTACCTGCAAGGTAGCTCGTGGCCGCTTGAGGGGTTTGGTGAGCGATCGCAATCAAATCTTGTAAGTTGGTTGCCAGCTGAGGATTCGTTTTTAGCTGTTGCTTAATCCTGTGTAAGATAACGGTTTTCTGTGCCTGACGGATGTAGTCTTTGGTCTGGGCTTTTGTGAGCGCATGGCTGCTGAGCAAAGCAGGGCGTTGGGTGATAATTTCTTCGCAGATTTTTTGATTAAATCTGTCGCATATGTACTCCATGACGACGGGCTGCTGAGTAAACCCGTGGGCTGTTTTGATTACTAAAGAGCGGCGCAGGAGTGACTGGATCGATTCTACGAGCGATCTCGCTGGCAATGGGGTCAAAATATCCGTTTGGAGATCGCTCAGGGTAATCGGTTCGCGCTCAATGGCTAACCAGTACATAATCTCTTTCTCGATCACACAGAGCCGTTCAAACTGCTCTTTTAGCAGCGCGATGATATCGTCAAAAACAATAATTTTCTGCGCCAAAAAATCGGTCAAATTTCCATTAAAAACATCGACAATCGTCGCCCCTGCTATTTGCAGCGCTAAAGGATTTCCTCTATACAGCTGTACCAGCGTTTCCCACTGTTGGGCAGATCCTGAAAAAGTCTCTTTTTTTTGCAGCAACTGTTGACCTTCTTGCGTAGTCAGTCCAGGCAAACAGTAAGATCGCACCGGGAGAGACACGCCAGACAGCGTAGAGAAAATGCTTGGAATTTCACGACTGGTTAACAGCAAGCAGCTTTGATGAGAAAGGTTGCCGATGCGTTCAAATAGTGTGCCATAGGCTTCGTATCCGGCTCGAAATTGTCCACAATACTTGCCGCTTTGCAGGATAGTTTCTGCATTGTCTAATACGAGTAAACAGCGGTTGTTTTGCAGATAGGGGATGAGGGCTGAAATGAGGGTTTCTGCGGCATCGGGTAGGCTTCGCTGCGTTTCTTGGTAATGGGAGAGTCGTTTGAGTAAGCCCGTGAGTAAGGTTTGAGGCAATGGGGCATTGCAGAGCGATCGCCAGATCACAAAGTCGTAGCGATTTTGCAGCTGCTGGGCCAACTTGACGCTGAGTGTGGTTTTACCAATGCCGCCAATGCCAAAAATTCCAATCATTCGGCAGCGATCGCGCACTACCCAGGATTGAAGGGTGTCTAGGTCACGATGACGGCCTAAAAACTGAGCCACGTCTATGGCTTCTTCCCAATCAGCACTACAACCCACAGTGCGCTGGGCAGTGTGGGTTGTAGTGCTCTGGGCGGTGCTCTGTTGCTGCGCATAGCGTGTAAGAATTCTCTGACAGTTTCGCTTATTGAGCGGTTCACGACGATTGGGCGATTCCTTGTAATTCTCATTAATCGCTTTAGAGAGGCACTGCCACAGCTGACTGCCTACTTCTCGAATGTAATCTGCATCGTAGCTATGGCAGACAGCTATTTGTCGATAGGTTTTCCCTTGCCAGGAGCCTTTGAGTATCTGCGTTTGAATGGGGCTAAGCGGCACCGCTAAGGTTGAATCAATTACGGTTAAAACATCGTCAATGTCCATGTCAGAGAAAACTAAGTCCAGACCGCTGATAACAACTCGACAGAATACTAACTCAGCAGAATACCTTAATTAACAGAATAAGTTTGTAACGCTCTATGGATTAAGTTAACAGGAAAGCTTGCGTTGAGTCAGATCTCACAAATCACCCACAGCTTCCAAACAGCAACTTACAAACGACCCACAAAATCCCTCACAATTAGCTGTATCCGCTGCCTATTCTGACTTGATTGGCTTATTGCCGCTGACTTTATTCCTAATTTCATCGTACACAACCAGAATATTCCAAAAATCACGACTTTTTACGACTTTTTATCCGTGACAATACTGAGATGCTCTGTCACTATTATTCTCAAGTGTCCGTAGCTCCCGTCACCGTGCTCCTATCACCATGGTGTTATTGCTGTGAGTAACTCTCGTCAAAGACAGGTTCAAAAAATCTTAGGTCTTTATGCTGCGGGTGAGCGAAATTTTCAATCTCTGAACTTATCTGCACTGGTACTGGCCGGGCAAGACCTTAGCCAAGCTGATTTTAGTGGGTGTAATATACGTGGCACTGACTTCACGGGAGCCCAGTTGACCCATGCTCGCTTTTGTGGCGCGCAAGCGGGGTTGTTGCCCCGGTGGCGACCAATTCTACGGCTGGTCACTTTTTTCTTGGGCCTGCTGGCGGGTTTTTTAAGCACTCAGATAGCAGTGGCTGTCGTGAGCTCGGACTGGATTAACCGCTTGGCGGGCTTGATCAGTCTTCTCTTGCTCACTTTTTTTGGTCAGGTGAGTAAGGCGTCGGGATTGCTAAGAGCTGCGGTGACAACAGCCGCCTTGCTCTGTGTATTGGGCACTTTGACGGGTTGTCTTTCGGTTGGGCTGGCTCAGCATGATTTAGGCTACACCATGCTAGAAGTCGCTCAGATGACTGTTTTAGAGATTGCCGTTACCACCACTTTATATCTGGCTATTTCGTTACCGCAGATGGGGGTAGGCAACATTCGCTTTTTGGCCTCTCTCGGCTCAACGATAGGCACCTTGGCGGTGGCCCTATTTGCCTCTGGCTATATCGCTGAAAATATTGGGATCGCTGGCACAATCTTGTCTGTCATCGTTGGCAATCTGCTAATCCAGCACTGTATAAGCGTGGCAAAACAAGCGATCACAGCGGATCCTAACCATGCGCTGATCCGCTCCTTTGCGGTCGCAATGACGGCTCAGTTGGGTACTCGTTTTAGCAATGCCAATTTGATGGGTGCCCATTTTGCGCAAGCGCAGCTGGCGCATACGGACCTACGAGCAGCTGAGCTAGACTACACACGATGGGATGGCGCCAGTGGGCTGGGTTTTGTTTGCTGGGGAGCTCAGCCGATGGCAGACCCGATGATCCGCGCCCTCTTTATCACACGGTGTGCCCCAGAGGATGCTTCAGAGGATGTCCCGGACGTTAAGCAAAGTCATCGTCACTTAGCCGGGGTGGATTTGGCCTATACCGATCTCTCTGGTATGGACTTGCGTCAGGCTAATCTCAAGGGGGCTAGTCTGATTGGGGCTAATCTCAGGGGCGCTAACCTGACTGACAGTAACCTCACCCTGCTACAAGCCTTTGGAACTGATTTTACCAATGCTCACATGACGGGAGTGTGCATTGAGGGGTGGAGCATTAACGAGACGACTTGCCTAGAGTCGGTTACCTGCGCCTATGTTTATCGATTGGAGCAGCAGCCTATATGTGGTCCGGATGATCGCCATCGGCTGCCTAGCAGCGGTGAGTTTGAGCCCGGTGATTTTACACGGTTGTTTCAGGCTGTGTTGAATACGGTTGATTTTGTTTTTCGTCAGGGGGTGAATCGAGAGGCGCTTGCAGCCGCGCTCCAAACGGTCCAACACAGTTATGATCCGGCCATTAAGCTACAGGCAATAGAAGATCGGGGCAACGGATTTTTTAAGGTGGCGTTGGGTGTGCCAGACGCCATTAGCAAAGCCGACTTTCATCAAGATTTGACGCAGATTTATCAGGCGAACTTGGCTCAGATTGAAGCGAGATATCAGACCCTGCTTCAGACGCAACAGCAGCAGCTGACGCATTATCAGCAAACAACTACCACACTGACGACTATTTTGAAGCAATTGACAGAGGTGACTCGACCTGTGGTCTCTGACTGTGCTGAGCCAACAGATCCTGCAATCGCATCCGCTCGTTCGGTGATTCTCACGTTTTGGGATGGCAGCCTGGAGCAGGGCTTTCCGGTCACGGCTGACATTCGAGTGGACTCAAAAACAGCACCGTTTAAATTTCATGCGAGCTTGCCGCCAGCGCCAGAACTGGCTATTAATTATCAGCAGTGGCAGACGCTCTACCGACAGGTGTTTAGCAGCTGTTCACGGATTCAGTTTGATAGCCCAGATGAAACGACTAATGTTTCTCGTCAGGAGTTAGACATTCTAGCGAATCGCTTAGCGGCTAATCTTCAGGACTGGTTACAGTCTCCTAACTTTCGACTGATTGCAGATAAGCTGCGTGAGAAATTTCTACCCGATCAAACCATTCGCGTGATTGTTCAAACAGAGGATATTTGGCTCAGGCGGCTACCTTGGCATTTGTGGCAGTTTTTAGATGATTATCCTAAAGCTGATGTGACACTCAGCGGGATGACGCTAGAAATGGCGAGCTGTGAGCATCATTTGCGATCGCAAACTAGAGTGCTGGCAGTGATGGGTAACAGTGTCGGTATTGACATTGATGTCGATCAACGACTGCTGAGGGGATTTGGTGCAGCCAATGTGGATGTGGTTTGTTTGAGCGAGCCCAACCGCCAGCAGTTTCACGAGGCGTTGTGGGAGCCGCAGGGGTGGGATGTTTTGTATTTTTCAGGCCATAGCTACAGCCAAATGGATGGACAAAGTGGCACGATGCAGCTCAATCCACAGGAAAAGATTTCGGTAGAAGATTTACAGGTGGCGTTGAAGAGAGCCGTCAATCTGGGTTTGCAGCTAGTAATTTTGAACTCTTGCGATGGCTTAGGACTCGCTAAGGCGCTGTGTACCCTTAAAATTCCACAGGTGGTCGTGATGAAAGAACCCGTGCCCGATCAGGTGGCGCAGCGTTTTCTAGATTACTTTTTGCAAGCGTTAGAGCAAGACGCCAATTTTTATACGGCGTTTCACGATGCTCGTCAGCAGCTATCTGGACTGGAAGACAAGTATCCATTTGCCAGCTGGCTACCGACACTGTTTCAAACAGCCTTCACTGTTTTACACCCGAGCGCTTTACCCGCGAGCTTGACCCCCAAGACTTTAGCCTAAAGCTTTTTTACGCTAGAGCTGAAACTGCTCTTCAATGTGCTGGTCGCCAACGGAAATAGTGAGTGTAAATCGCTCGCCTAGCTCTCCCTGAAATTGTGGGATTTGAATACAGTTGTCGCGAGGATAGGCTCGTGAGATCACCTCTCTGCTGAGGCTACTGTGTGCTGCGTGAATAGATAGCTTGATATCGGGGAGTAAACAATCAGCGGATGACTGGAGAAATCGCAGGCCGTTGACTGTTTTTTGTTGAGCGATCGCAGGATATAGCTGCGCTTTTACCGTAATGGGATAGGTCTCGATCAGCTCGGTGCTGAGAGTCGCAGTATCCGCAATCGATAAAGCCAGCAAGAGGACGGCATCGCTATGTTCTGAATGTAGATCTAGTTGAATCAATTTGGCTCGCTGGACATTGGCTTGACTATTACTCAGGGCCAATTGCTGTGGCTGTAGTAGCGTATGGGGAGCCTGCCAGCTTTGCTGATAAATCTCTTCTAGCCATTGCCTTAAATGTACGACTGTTTGAACCTGTGCCAGGTAATATGGGAGTTCTGAAAGCAGCCGTAGCTCTCTTAAAGGTAAGTGCTCTGATTCAATTAGGCTATTTTCTATCGCATCGCTCTGGCCAACAAAACCCAAAATGCTGGCTTCTTGAGGGCTATTGAGACGCACCACAATATAGGCCAGACGATCACATTGAACGTCTAGCGGGATGTAGCAATTCTCAGCTGTTTTATCGATAGGCCGACACTCTAGTCGGCCTTTGGGCGTTACCAAATCGGCCACATCATTCACTAGACGTAGCGCTGGATTCCAGCTGTCGCTTGCGGGTAAGTCGGTTTTGATGCCGAGCATTTGTAGATAGCGATTGACCACAGAAACCGCCAGAGTATTGCGGTAGACCCGCAATGCATAGTGCTTGTTAGGCTGCTGATCGGCAAAGTGTGTAGCAAGCTGTTTCATCTCCTGATTAATCAAAATCGGGAAACTGTTGTCATCAGTTGAGGCAGGAGGAGAAAACATGGGTGGGGTTACATTACGTATCCATAGTATCGAGATATCCCTGGGCTTGTCCCCAGGTCCGCAAAAGGGGGTTGCAGTAGCGGCTATACCACTGGGCGATATAGGTTTTGTTGGCATCCAGGGCGGTGGCAATGGTCTCCCACGACTGTTCGTCAGGCGGGAGACGGCGTAGCAACAGCACTTGGGCTGTAATGTGAGGATGGCGCAGACAGACTCGGCTACTCAAAGCCTGGTCAGGATCTGTCTTTACCCAGTCGAGCAAGCGAATCCATAAATCAAGCGCGGGTTGCGGATCGGGCGGAGCAACGAGCCGATCAACCGGGTCGAGCACTTGTCCGTCTTGCAGTTGGGTGGCTGAGGTATGTCTTTTACGCTGACGATGGGCACGATCGCGGTGTTTTCTAATGATTTTTTTGAGTCGATCGTCTAGCCAGGTAACGACTCCACACACTTCAGGATCATAGCCAAGGTCAGGATGATCGATATTTTGCAGGGAGTATTCCCACATTTCCTGGAGGGCATCAGGGTAATAGGGCGTTGATTCGCGCCAGAGCTTGCGTGAGCCAGTCACCAGCCGGATCACTTCACTAAAGGCTGATTGCCTCCCGGCACTGCCAGGTGGGCAATCGCACATTTGGGCAACTAATTGCCGCAACTGTCTATCTAGCTCTCTACTCCGACTGTTCATATTTCGGCGTATCACTCTTTTTAGTTCCACGAGGATCGAGGAAGCTTTTCGCACCTGACTTTACTCTAGGGTCACCTTAGGAGCTGGTTTTGGGCTTTTGCTTTAGAGTTCGTAATAGTTTTTGGCTGCGATCGCTGCGAAAACTCTCTTTGAGCTTCGCCAGGAACAGATAGCTGTTTGCAAGAGGATTCATCCGATGGCTCGACTCGACTACTTCGCACCTGGTGTATATGTCGAAGAGGTAACCCGTGGTAGCCGCGCCATTCAGGGGATAAACCTGAGCGTAGCTGGGTTTGTGGGCTTTACTGAAGATATTCGGGGCGATGCTGAAATTTTTGAGCCAACCCTGGTGACTAGCTGGAGTCAGTATTTAGAGAATTTCTCTAGAGTTGGTTCCGATGGCTTTACCGATTTTGGCGCATACTTACCTTTTTCAGTAAAAGGCTGGTTTGAAAATGGTGGTGGCCGCTGCTGGGTAGTGAGTATTGGCACTCGATTGCCCATAGATGACAGGATTCGTGATGAAAGTATTGCTGAGGATCAAACAGCCAGTAACCCGGCCATCACCGCAGTGAAGACGTCTAGCAAAAAGCCCTCTCTAAATGTTTCTCTCAAGCCAGAGAAAGAATCAGAAGGACGTGTAAAAGTGTTTATTGACTCGGATGAGCCGATTCCTATTGATGATCCTGAGGATGAATTTAATAGTGGTGAGTTTTTTCAGATAAAAGTTGTGACGAGGGACGGCGAAGAAACCGAGTATCGTCATCTCACGATGCAAAATCCGGAAGGCGTAGCTGAAGCAGACTTGTCTTCAGGAGTATTTGTTTTAGAAGCGCTAAGAGAATCTGAATATCTCAATGTTGAGGTTGTTGCCGAACGAGGCGGGTTTCCTTTAGCCCAACGCCCTGCAAACGGCATGTATGAAGTGAGACCTCGTGCAATTACCTATCGAACAAAGCGCTGGTATCAGGAAACCTATGGCAGTGTCAGGCGGCGATCAGGGGTGCAAGGATTGTTCGAAGTAGATGAAGTCGCGATGGTGGCTTGCCCAGACCTGATGCTCGTGTACCAGCGCGGATTAATCTCATTAGAGCAGGTTCACGGTGTGATGGAAATGATGATCACAAACTGCGAGACCTCAGCGCCTGGCCCAGCCTACCGTATGGCTGTGATTGATCCACCGCCTGTTAAGCCACGTAAAAGTACTTTGCCCGTTTTACCAGAACAGCAAAAGCCTCAGGATGTAGAAGCTTGGAGAATGGACAGTTTTGGGCGCTTTAGCCAGTTTGCGGCGCTGTACTATCCATGGCTAAAAGTGCCAAATCCTAAGGCTGCGGGCAAATCGATTACGATTCCGCCTTGCGGCCACATGATGGGGCTCTGGTGCCGTACCGACGAATCACGCGGTATTCATAAGGCCCCTGCCAATGAAATTCCGAGAGGGGTGACTGGCCTCGCCTACGATACTAATTTTCGCGAACAAGAGTTTCTCAACCCGCAAGGGATTAACTGCACCCGCAAGTTTCGCAATCGCGGCACCCTGGTGTGGGGCGCGCGCACGATGGCTCAGCGGGACGATACTGATTGGCGCTATGTCAGCGTACGCCGGATTATGAGCTACATTGCCAAGTCGATTGAAGAAGGCACTCAGTGGGCTGTGTTTGAGCCTAACGATGAAGACCTATGGGCAAGAGTCACTCGGACGGTGAAGAACTTTTTGGAACGAATTTGGCGACAGGGTGCGCTGTTTGGGAGTACGCCAGAAGAGGCTTTTTATGTGAAGTGCGACGCAGAGCTAAATACGCCGGAGACCATGAAGCTAGGGCAGCTGTTTGTTGAAATTGGGGTTTGCCCAGTGCGCCCAGCAGAGTTTGTTGTTTTCCGCATTAGTCAGTGGGATCAGTCTCAAGATGCCGCGTAACTATAAGTGTCTCAACATTTTCTATTGTTCAACTTAGGAGAGCGTAAATAACAATGGCAGAATTACTAACCGCCTGTCGATTTTATTTTGAGGCAGATGGCGTTTCTGAAAAACTTGTATTAGAGGTTGCAGGACTTTCGGTAGAGTCTCCTGTCGCCGGAGATGGTGGCGTTCATGGCTCAGGGAAAAGCGGTGTGCGCATTCGCCAGGCTACACCTACGGTGGAGAAATTCTCTAATGTCACGGTCAAAATGGTGGCCACTACCGATGTCGATCTCTATGACTGGTACAAAAATTGCAACACCAATGATGGTGGTTCGTCTGCCTGGGACAGCAACCGTAAAGCATCTTCTATTAGTGCCTACGACCAGGCGGGTAATATTCAGGCCCGTTGGGAGCTGGTCAATGCTTACCCCTGCAAGTATGAAGGCCCCAGCTTTACCGCGTCAGATAGCAACATGGCCAATGAAACCCTAGAGCTGGTGCATGAGGGCATTACTCGTGTGCAGTAAGGGCTGTAAGTTCAAAAAAATGACTGTTACCGACGGCATCACTTATGAAACCAGCTGACTTCCCTGCCGAACTGTTACTAGCTAGCCGCTTCTATATTCAGCTGGAGATCAAAATCGGTGGCGGTAATGAACAAGTCGACGCGGTGTTTTTAGAATGTCAGCGACTGCAACGCACCCAAAAGTCGATTGAGATTGTAGAGGTGAGTGATCATCAGTGGGCGAAGGCCAAGTCCGGCCAGATGGTGACGACCAAAATTCCGGGGCGAGCTACCACAGATAACCTTGTTCTGAAGCGAGGGATGACTAATTCGATGTCACTTTGGAAATGGTTTACCGAGGTGGAGCTGGGGAAATGGAAAGACAATCTGGCAGAGGGATCTTTGATTATTTATGATCAAGCCGGTTCGGAGCAGGCCCGGTACGACTTTAAGGGGGCTTGGCCAATGCGCTATAGCACGTCGGATGTAAAAGCTCAGAGTACTGAGTTTGCGATTGAAGAGCTGGAGCTAGCGGTTGATTCGATTGAGAGGACTAAGTAAGGATGTTTTCAACAGAGTTTGAGTTTACGCTGCCAAGAGGATATGCCGATGGAGAAGGAAACCTGCACCGGCAGGGAACCATGCGGCTGGCGAAGGCGATGGATGAGATTGTGCCGCTGCGAGACCCTCGGGTGAAAACGAATCCGGCCTATGCGACGGTGCTGATTTTGGCGCGGGTGGTGACTCAGCTGGGCGCGGTGGAGTCGGTGAACCCTCGAGTAATCGAGAATCTGTATGCCATTGATTTGAACTATCTTTACGATCTTTATCGCGAGGTGAATGAGTTAGCGCCTTTGTCTGCGACTGAGGGTGAGGTAACTGAGTCGGCAGAACAAGCGTCACCAGTGTTGCTAGGCAGTGTGGCTGTAGGTGTTGAACAGTGAGACTCTCTGATCTGGTGAATCAGGTACGGCGGCGGGTGAGCGAGTGGAGCAACCTGGCCAGAAACCCTGTGTCTGTGCTGCGTCAGCGAGGGGCCCGGGAAGCGCAACGTGCCTATAAAAAAATGCCGCTACCCTTTACCAATAGCACTAACGACAACAATCACGAAAAAAGTAGAGCAAAAGAGAAAGCGCCCGCAGCGGCCGAGCCTGTAGCGTATAGGTCTATCGAGCAGAATGGCTATCAATCACCTTTTGAGGCGACCGCAAAACCGTCTGTTCAACCTGATCGGCGATCGCACTCTTCTGCTTCAGCGCCTTATGTCCAAGATTCGCCGGCTGAGTTGCTTGTTGAGCATCGCTTGCCACTCTTAGAGACTCACTATCCTCCTGTACTATCGCCCGAAACCTGGTTGCAAGGAGGGTGGCAGGGACGATATCAGATAGAAAAGTGCGAGCTAAATCAGGGATGGTCGAGGCTTTATCAGGGTGTGCAAGAGCATGGTCAGCCGGTTTGGATCTATGAATATTGCTTCAGTGAAAAGACTTTTGAACCCTCGGCAATTGAGCCGCGTAAGGAAGTGTTTAAAAAGCTGGTTGACCTGAACTCACGCTTAGGGGATGGCTCTGATTTTAGAATTCTCAAGCCGATAGATGTGATTTGTTCGGCGGATCAGCCGGTTTGCTACCTGATGACGAAGGTACTGCCGACAGGGCAACTGTTGAAGGAGTATTTGGCTAGCAAACAGGCTCCTGCCTCTGCAAGTCAAGTTCGACTGCTGTTTGCGCAGGTGCTGCAAACACTGCAATATTTACAGACTTACCGAGTGAATTGGCCAGATGAAACCTCTCAGATGAGGCTGCCTCATGGAGCCCTGAGCCTAGAGAGCCTGTGGATACAGTTCTCGGACGCGCCGATGGTCTCTGGTGAGCCTCCTTTCTTTATCCATGTGTCACGATTTGCCCTGTGGGAGCATCTGTTTTATCCAGGTGAGGCGGATGCTTACCCCATGAAGAAAATAGCGACTCAGACATCAGACTTGGGGGCCTTAGCGCGTGATTTTGAAGCGTTGGGGCAAGTCGGATTTGCGTTGATTACTGGTTATCCAGCACCTGGAGATCCAACCGATCGAGCGCTTTGGCCGCAAGACCGTCAAATCCTGACGTTTTATCCGTTTGTGTTGCGGCTGTTAGGTAAAGGGCAGTTCGGGGCGTTTACGTCTGTCGACAGGGCGATCTCAGCTCTCCGAAATTTGCCTGAACTGGCGCCAGAGCCTGAAATAGTTGCAGAAGAACCTTTACCTGAGGTAGAACCAGCAGCCTCCCTGTCAGAACCAACGCCGCCGGGGTGGTCTTGTTGGGCTGTTTTGGGTGTCTTTTTGTTGGGTGTCGGTGGCATGGCGCTGTGGTTTCTACGGCCTAAAGACATAACAGTGGCCGCCTGCCAGCGAGAAGATAGTTGTCGGTTGCAAGATATTCCGGGGTTGTCTGCCAGCGCTTCGATTAACTATGCTTTTGAGTCAGATTATTGGAAGGGCAGCTTTTTTAGCACGCTTACTAGCCCTTTAGAGGTGCAACAAGAGCCTCAGGTGCTGTTAGAAGAAGCACTAGAGCAGCGAGATGCAACTGCCTTGAACCTGATAAGACGGCAGACAGAACCCGATTCGTTCTCAGACTGGATTACAGCTAGACCGTTAGGTAAGGAAGGCAGCGTCAATGTAGGCTTTGTGCGTACAGGGAAAAACAGAGAGGATTTACCTGGTGTCACAACTCAGGTTGTTGCCTATGACGGTATCGCTATTTTTGTGGTTTATAGCGACTCTTCCCGAGATAAAAACATTCCCAAACTCATTGATGGAAAAATTAAGTGGGCGGAGCTACAAAGTTTGTTCTCAGGGGAAACGTCTAAATTAAAAGGCTATGAGGTAAAGCTATATCGTCCGTATGAGGATGCAGTTGTAGATATTTTTCAAGATCTTCTTTTTGGTGACGGAGATACCAGTGATGCAGACACCGGAGCAGACTTTACTGAGCTTCGTCGCCTCAATCACGACCGGCTCAATCGACCTGTTGATAGCGATGACAGTATCTACGCTCGGATGCTCAGAGAGTTTGAGAACCATACCGGCCCCCCTGTGATTGGGATTGGGTTTGGTCGGATTAGTCAAGTCGTAAGTCAGTGTTCTGTTTATCCTTTAGCAATTGTGGATAAGGAGCAGACGACGTTTCCCCTTTTGGTTGATGTCGCTGGAATGCCTATCGATGTCGACATGGATCTGTGTGGTGATAAAGGCGCTTACTGGGCGAATTCAGAGATTTTTAACGGCACTGATGAGGTGGCCTATCCTTTGGGCTATGAGCTGTCAGTGGCTTATCCAAAGTGCCCTTCAGCGAATTTGGATACTGCCTCTGCCGACGCAGTGTGCAATGGGGGGGCAGTGCTGGCCCAGAAGCTGCGATCGCCCGAAGGACAATATCTCCTGAGTGAAACCGGCCTGGTTCCTCAGATGTCGATTCAAACCATTCGTAGATTGCTTTGGGAGGATGACTCGTTATGACAGCATCGCTAGCGCAGCTCGCTAAGGAGGCAAAGCGGATATTGGCAGATCCGGTGCTGGTGAGAAAGCTCGGCGATCGCGTCTACACCCTTTTGCAAACCGAAATGCGCCACCAACAAGATAGACAGGGCAATGCCCCCCGGAGACGGTAGGAGAGACTAACAGATGGCAGAAAATAACACCCACCCTTCCCCTCAGTTCAACTACGTGACGGCTAACCGCTTTTATGTAGAAATCGAAGGCCAAATTAAGGCCTGGTTTAGTGAATGCTCTGGTATTGGGGTGACGCTCAAAACTCAATCTTTAATCGAAGGCGGGGTAAATGACCAACAGCGGTTTTTCTTAGATAATCCGGAGTTTTCAAATGTCACGCTGAAGCGTGGCATTACTGACAACCTAGATTTTTGGACTTGGCTCAAGCGTGTGTTTGACACTGAGCCCAATCCTCGGAAAAACGTCAGCATTTTACTGTTCAACCAGGCGGGGGAAACAATGCAGTGCTGGACGCTGGTTGGTGCGGTGCCTGTAGGTTGGAAGGCAGATGCTTTGCAGGCGAGTTCTGATAGTGTGGCGTTAGAAGAGTTGACCCTGGCCTATGAAGGTCTGAAAATTGAGAAAACGGGCAGCTCAGCGGATCAGACCCAGGGGCGCGATCGCAAAACTGGCTACTTTATGGGAGGCGCTTAGAGATGACTGACTCAGCGCGTGCCGCATTAGAAACCTTACAGCTAAAGCCCGTACTAGGGAAGCGGACTCCCTTAGGTGAACGCGCCGCCAGGGGGATAGTCCAGCCCTCTGCGAGTCAACCTTTAGGACGTTTTACACCGTCTCCGTTTCAATCTTTATTGTCATCTGATCCGTCGCTATTGGCAGGTATCCCTTTAGCCGCTCGGTTTGTTGGGCTACCTGCCGAATTAGGCAATGCATCGGCTTTTCAGAACTTTGTCCCTGAAGGCGAGACGTCGCCAGAGTTGCCTGCTGAAAAAGGTGCCGAAGTGCCTGCAACCTTGCTGAAAAAGCTCTCTCCTATACAGACTGAAGACCTTTCTACCGTACAACCTAAGCAACAGTCTGAAGACAGTCCAACGCTTTCGCTATTAAACACACCTTCACAGACCTCTCTTTCAATACCACCACCGCCAACCGCTTCGCCGCAGGCCTCTCCGTTTAATGATTTACCCTTGCTGGTTCAGCGCCGACCTTTGGGTCATGCTTTTGAACCAGCTGCATATAGGGCTTTGCCTGTAGGTGATGCTGTTGATGAGGGGGGCTCTGATGCGCAGGATATACGATCTCCCTCTCCCTCTTTCGAACCACAGGGCTTAGCGATTCAATCGCGTGAGGATTTCGGCGCTTGGGGGGTTCCACGCCTTCCTTCGACGACTGATGAAGGGGAAGATAATATTCACCGACGTCTGGCAACATCGACAGATAATTTACCGGACTCTGACGTTGTTAGTGGATCAGTGTCTTCGGAGGTGAGACGAACGCCGAAGACGTTGGTGAATCCAGCAATCGTGACTGAACCCAGTGTCGAAGAACAGTCACTGCCAGCAGTCTTATTACCGCCTACTCCAACCATAGCCCCAAAAGTGGAGTCAGCATCAGCGCCAACCTCTAACAGTTTGGCTGAAGCAACGCCTCAGACGACGCCTGATTTAGCGGCTAAGGCAGAGAATAGCCAGCCTGTTTCGACTGTACAGCCTCCTGAAGGTATCTCACTGGTAGATTCTCAAACAGAAGTTAAGGAGACCTTTTATACAGCGCCTGAGATTCAGTCGAAAGCCTTTACTCATGAAGAGACTCAAGTAATAGACGCTGAGAAAGAGACTCAAACAGCCCCAACGATACAGCCTCAAGCGATTGTTCAAGCAGATGCTCCTGCTGCTGTAAATTTGAATCCCGATGCGAGCACTGAGGTCGCGCCTTCGGTAGATCGTGACATACAGTCAAAAGATCTCTCTGGCATAAAACCTAAAACCGTTGCTGAAACGGCATCGAAGGCCCCTACTATAAAAGGTATAGACACTTTTTCTCCAGCACCTGTAGTTCCTGATTCAATCGTGTCACCGGTTGAGCCTGCTGCCTATTCGGCCCTGACACCGCTGAACGATGGGCTGAAAATAGGGCAATCAAAGCTAGCCACTGCCCCCTTAGGGCGACATATTCCACTAGCAGAGGCACCCTCCGTTAAACGCATCAATCGCACGCCTAGCGTTGATAGTGATATTAAGCATCGTTCAGTGGTTGACGACGCCTTGATGAGCAATGCTTCCATAGATGAAATCTCAACAATAGATGCACCGAGCCACTCTGATGTGCGTGAGTCCGGTGAGCCCGCAGGAGAGCCAGAGACTACTCCGATTCAGCACAGGTTGTCTGAGTTGTCACAAAAATCCCCTGAAGTCGCAACATCAGATGCCCCGATAATGCGTGCCCCTAACGCAACCGCTTTAGCCCAAACATTAGATACTCAAGCGGAACCGTGGTTCGATTCAAGCTCTGTAGACCAGAATCTCTCCACTGAAAATGAACCCTGGCAAACACAATTTTCCTTAGACCCTGTCGAAGCAAGGGCTGATCCTTCATCCGATCCGGCTACTGCTACGGCAACAGATTTTTCAGCCACGTCAGTAACGACGTTAGTCAGTCCGCTAGCACAACCGGCCTCAGCTGATGTCTCTCTCTCAAAAGATACTCAGCCTATTCAGGTTAAATCTCCTGACAGGGCGAATGCCCAAAATGAGGAAGAACTACTAGAGGCTTTAGCGAAGGTTCTTTACGGTGAGCTGAGAGCCTCTCTGGCCCGAAGGTATGAAACAGAGCTAGGTCGGGCCTACTATTTAGGCTCCTGGCAGATGCTGCCAACCCATCAGGAACTGTGGCCACCTGAGCTCCATCAGCTGTCAAGTGCTGTGAAGTGCCAGGTTGAGAGTAGGCTGCGCTGCGACCGTGAGAGAACCCACTATGATCCGCCTTTGTTGATTGCTCGCTGAGTCAAGTAAACCGAGGCAAAACATGGAGATTGAGATAAGGAAAAATAAACAATGGCTACGAATGATGGAAACTTGAATAAAGCCATGCTCAAATCAAAATCCCAGTTGGAGAGTAAAAATCTGGTCTTTATGTTTAACCCCAAGGATTTGTCCTTTGAGAGTACGGTAAAAACGGCTGACAATCCGGGGGCACGCTCTACCCGCTCTGGTCGCCCTAGGGTAAGTTTTAGTGATATTCCACCCCAAAAATTAGTGATTAAAGATATCTGGTTTGATACCTTTGAAAGCCGCCTAGATGTGATGGAGGCGCATCTCAATGATTTTATTGCGGCAGTGACTTTTGCTGGCAAAAAGGAGCGCCCACCGCTGTATGAGTTTCTGTGGGGGAGAACCTATTTAGATTCTTGTTTTATTGAACAACTGAGCTATCGGTTGACGAAATTTTTGCCAGATGGAACGCCTGTGAGGGCTGTGATTGAGACACTGGCGCTAAAGGAAACTGAAAAGCCTTCGGATGATGCAGCGCAACTTCGAAAACCTCAGACTGATCGAGAGAGAGAGGGGCGAGGAAAATTTTCT
>JBCBKQ010000107.1:0-19085 GCA_038521595.1 Cyanobacteria bacterium J06627_28
AATGGGTATTTTGTGCTGTTCATGGAATCTGTTCACGGCGACTATTTAAGTCGGCCTGTTCGGTTTTCCATTCGGTTTCGCTAATAACGTGGCAGCTAGCTACGATTGTATAAGTCCAGCTATATGAGCAATGTAGCAAGCACAAACAGCTGACCACAATGGGTGAAACAGAATGGAAAACCGAACAGGCCGACTTAAATAGTCGCCGTGAACAGATTCCATGAACAGCACAAAATACCCATTTTGAATACCCACCTTGAATACCCACTTTGCAGGGGTAACGCTACCAAGTCGGATCGTCCATCAGACTGATCTCAATGTGATCTAATCCACTCGGAACCGCTGTCAAACAGGCACGCACAGACTCTTGTGAGCCCGTCATGTCTACTTCGCAGGCGTAGCAAGATCCCATCAAACAGCCTGTGGAAATATATACGCCTGCACGAGCAGCGACCTCTAGTAAAGGCTCGCCCACTTTTGCGCTGGTGGTCACATCGTCGGGTAAGAATCGGATCTGAACAGTTACAGAAGACACAGTATGAATATCTTTCGGGTGTGCAGTTGTGTGTTTTTTAGCGTAGCCGGGAAAGCTGCCTCCGTTAGCGCTTAATCTATTAGCACTTAATCCATTAGTGCCTAATCCATTAGCGCTTAATCACACAGCTACTTAAGCATGGCGACTAAAGTGGTGTGGGCATCAGCGGCATCTTTGAGTTCATGGTCAAAGGTAACGCGCACGGGCAGAACTTCACCCTTAACCTCAGCCTGTAAATCCATACCTTTGCTATCAATGGCGGTCAGTGTCGCGGCGGTGGCCTCGCGCTGATTACCGTAGCGCTGGGCATAGGTCAAAACGGCCTCACCATGATCTCGGTTCATGTGTTTACAGATGCGATCGCTCACCCGAGCATCAATTTTTTCAGATTTTTTGTCTGACATAGTCCTTTTGATCCTTCTCTAGCCGTATAGTTAGCGTTACAATCTCGGCAGCCAGCGGCACTCCAGAGCGGTCCGTACAAGAATGGCCCATACAAGAGCGGCCCGTACAAGTCGCTTGTCTGGGGCTGCCCATCTCAAGTTATGCGATTCAGCCTGCATCACCCAAGTGCAAAATCTGTGTCACATCACTCTGTGTCACATCACACAGTTACCTGCGCCCTCTATTTTATAGATGATACGTCACTTTCTATGAACGATAGGTCTCTTTCTATGGCAGCGTCCGCGCTTCATTTGCCCGCTCATCCATGGCCCACTGGCCACATTTTTGAAAGCCCTGGGGCACATCTGACCTACCGCATCATCGGCCCCTGCTGCCGTTTGTACGACCGAGAGCAACTACCTTGGCCCTGCTGCCGCATTCAATGGCGCAGCAAAGAACCCAGTTGGCGGCGCATCGGCAAACGCTTCATAGCCGACATGGCGACCCGTAAGCATCCTTCATACAGCGTAGAAATTGTCGGCCAAAGCTACCGCAGCGAGCCCACCGTTATGACTTTATACACCGTAAAGCTCACCGCTGAGCAAAAGGACTGGTGGCATACCAAGCGACTGCAAGGCGACACGCCAACAACAGCCAATCCGGCCCTGGCGACAGTCACTGAAAAGGTCATGGCGAATGGTGTGGCAGACATGATGGTCGCAGTCGGTAAACCAGCCTTCGTCTGACTCATCACGAACAGCACAGTAGAACGGCACAATAAAACACCCATACAAAAAGCCAGTCGCAGTTGGTGCGACTGGCTTTCTAGTTGATGAACAGAAGTCAGCGTTGCCTAATCTACGGGCATTGGGCGACTACCGACTGCGTGGCGGTCAATGACCTGATCGACAAGGCCGTAGTCTAAGGCCTCCTGAGGAGACATGAAGAAGTCACGCTCAGTATCTTCCTTGATTTTGTCGTAGGGCTGACCCGTATGCTTAGCCATGGCCTCGTTGAGCATTGTCTTTAGGTACAAAATCTCTTTTGCCTGAATCTCAATATCTGTCGCCTGTCCTTGGGCACCGCCTGATGGCTGGTGAATCATCACGCGGCCATTGGGCAAGATCATGCGTTTGCCTTTGGTGCCTGCACTGAGTAAAAAGGCACCCATGCTCGCTGCCAAGCCCATGCAAATAGTGGCAACGTCGGGGCGAATATGGTTCATCGTGTCATACAGTCCCAAACCTGCCGAAACGGACCCCCCTGGGGAATTGATATATAGATAGATGTCTTTTTCGGGATCTTCAGCTTCTAGAAAGAGCATCTGTGCAACGATGAGATTCATCGAGTCAGCCGTCACCTGACCGTGCAAAAAGATAATGCGCTCTCTGAGCAAACGCGAATAGATATCAAAGGCACGCTCGCCGCGACCTGACTGCTCAATAACGGTTGGAATCATTAGAAGCTAGCTCTAGATGTTTTTCTTGATTGTACAGACTTCGCACCCGTCCTTGCTGAGCGCCTTTGGGTGTGGATAACCCGAAAAATTAATGAAGATACAGGGGCAGTTGGCCTGACTGTCTATAATCATGCTTAATTATCAGTAAACGTATCAGGCGTCGTTTCTCTTCACTAGTAACATGAGTCTTATTTTTCTTGCGGGAGCCAGCCGAGGTGTGGGTCGTGAAATTGCCAAGAGACTAGTTGTGGGGGGCTACGACGTGGTTGCCCTTCTGCGCAATAATCGGGCGACAGAGCAGCTCATGGCCATGGGAATTACCGTCGTCTCTGGAGACGCTATGGACGCCGATATGATGACGCGAATCATGGGCGATTTTCCGGTGGACTGTGTCATTAGCACCATTGGTGGCACGCCGGACGATGGGGGCCCCAGAGCAGACTTCACAGGCAACAAAAACTTGATTGATGCCGCCGTTGTGACACAGGCAAAGCGCTTTGTGATGATTAGCTCTATTGGTAGCGGTAATAGCGCCCAGGCCCTGCCTCCTAATGTTTTAGAAACACTGGGGCCTGTGCTGAAGGAAAAGGCCCAGGCTGAAGAGCACTTGGCCAAAAGTGGTTTGGACTATACGGTCATCCGTCCTGGCGGTCTAGTGTCTGAATCGGCCACAGGCAAAGAGATTCTCACTGAAGATATGACTGTGGCGGGCTCCATTCCTCGCGCTGGCGTAGCAGCACTCGCCGTTAAATGCTTGGATACAGATAGAACAGTCAATAAAGTCTTTTCGGCCATTGACCTCTCTATGCAGCGCACAGATAAAGAAATTGACATCTTTGAATTTGAGTCTGCCGAGGAACAGGCTGACGGTCTATCGGCTGACGAGGAGTAGAGTGCGTTAGTTGGAGTGCCTAGTCATTTAGACTAGCCGAGCCTATGAATCTGGGCCATTCATCCGGGCCTATTCATCCGGGCCTATTTACTGATGGGTTCTACGAGACGGCGGTGAATAGCCCAATCTAGGGTGTAGCGAGCAACGACAAACCATAGAAAGCTCTCGCCTGTGATAAGTATCCAAGTGAGTGGAGCAAAGGTGTCATCCCATAGGATTTCTACTTGGGCGAGCGATCGCACAAAAGCAAAGGCACCCACCGCCCCACCACCCAAGTGCAAGTTGTCGTCTTGTCTCAC
Source organism: Cyanobacteria bacterium J06627_28 (assembly GCA_038521595.1). Taxonomy (GTDB): domain Bacteria; phylum Cyanobacteriota; class Cyanobacteriia; order Phormidesmidales; family Phormidesmidaceae; genus Phormidesmis. The sequence continues at coordinate 3,570 of JBCBKQ010000107.1, forward strand.
AATGTAACGATACGTAACGCCAAAAAAGAAGCCCGAGGCAATCGCCACTGCGATATTGACCAGCCCACCTAACAGGCTAGTTGGCAGCGGCAAAGGCAAGCCAATCAGAAAGGCGCAACCCATTGAAAAGGCAGAAACCACGCCGACTACGCCCGCGCTGACCAGCCCTGATTTTATCGATTCCATCCGCGCCTGGGCAATGGATATGTCTGAAGGAGTCACGCGCTATTTCCTACTGTTTCCTTAGTGTTTTCAGGGGTAAAATCTGAGCAACTGCCACCGGGCGAGCCTAACTTTACCGTATGATAGAAAACGAAGAATTTGCACTTTAAAAGTTAGCCAAAGTTTAACTATGGACATTTTGACATTGGGCTGGGTTTCACTATTCGCTTGCTTTACCTTCTCTATCTCCATGGTGATTTGGGGTCGCAACGGATTCTAAGCCTATGGACTCTTTACTAAGCGCAGCTGTTGAAAATAAGCTACTGACCGTTTTGGCAGTCCTGTCTTTTTTGCTGCTTGTTGTTGTGACGGCTGGTGTGGTGTACCTCACCGCTATTGAGTGGAGAGACAAGCGTCGCCGAGGTGACGAGGCTAGAGCGATGCCCGCCCCCCGTGGCAGAGGCATTGCCAAGCGCAAGTAAGGAGCTGATAACGCCATAGCACCCTCCTCTCCCAAAAAGCAAAAAGCCAATCCGAAAGCGGCCAATCCGAAAGAAATCAATCCGAAAACGACCAGTCCGAAAGCGACCCAAAAGACAGCTAGGCAAGTAGCCTTTGAAGCGCTCCGAGCAATTGATCGGGGCGCTTTTGCTGATGTCGTGATAGATCGTCAGCTTAAGGCTTCTCAGCTTAGCCCACAGGACAAAGGGCTCGTTACAGAGCTGGTGTATGGCACGGTTAGGCGACAGCGCACGCTTGATGCGCTGATTGACCACTTTGGTAAACGCAAAGCCGAACAGCAGCAGGCAGACCTGTTGCAAATTTTGCGGCTGGGCTTTTATCAGCTCCGCTACCTCAGCCACGTGCCAGATCACGCGGTGGTCGATACGATGGTGCAGCTGACGAAATCGCAGCGTTTGGGCAAGCTCAGCGGCGTTGTCAATGGCATGCTGCGCAGCTACATTCGCCAATCTACAGACAATCAAGAAGTATGGGTTACGGGAGTACCGACAGACCCACTACCGCTGCCAGACGATGCGGTGCAAAGACTTGGCATACTGCACAGCTATCCAGACTGGATTGTGAATGTGTGGTGCTCAATGCTGCCACCAGAGGAGGTTGCTGCACTCTGCGAGTATTTCAATCAACCACCCTCTTTAGATCTGCGGATTAACCTCCAGCGGATGCCGCTGTCTACAGCTGTAGAGCAGTTTGAATCTATCGGTATCACAGCAGAAGCGATACCTGCTGTGCCTTCTGCACTGAGGCTAAAAAATCAAAAAGGCGCGATCGCACAACTCCCTGGCTACACCGATGGCTGGTGGGCTGTTCAAGACAGCAGCGCTCAGCTGGTCGCCTACTTGTTAGATCCTCAACCTGGGGAGATGATCATTGATGCCTGCGCGGCACCTGGCGGGAAAAGTCTGCACATTGCTGAGCTGATGAAGGGTGAGGGCACGGTTTGGAGCTGCGATCGCACCCCATCTCGCACCAAAAAAATCCAACAAAACATCGACCGCCTGGGCGCTAGCATTGTCCGCCTCTTACTCTGCGACAGTCGCAACCAGCCTAGCTTTGTCAACCAAGCCGACCGAGTTTTATTAGACGTGCCCTGCTCTGGACTGGGCACTCTCAATCGCCATGCCGATGCCCGATGGCGACAAACCCCTGAGGCTGTCTCTGGCCTAGTGACCCTGCAAAGAGAACTATTGGCCCATGCTTCCACCTGGGTAAAACCTGGAGGAGTACTCGTCTACTCCACTTGTACGCTCCACCCAGACGAAAACGAAGCGCAGATTCGCTGGTTTTTAGCTGAGCACACAGGCTGGAAAATTGAGCCGCCACCAGACGACTTTGGGCTCAAACCGACTGATGAAGGTTGGATTAAAGTATGGCCCCATCAGCAAAAAATGGATGGGTTCTTTATGGTCAAGCTAGTCAAAGACGAAACGGCTGTAGTCGGGCTGTAGTCGCTCTATAGCCGCTCACTGAGCGGATCTGGTGGCGTAGCATCTGAAATATTGCCCTTGCTATCGGCCTTCGATGAACCGTTCAAAGAAGAGGCTTTATGAGGATTCCACCAGCCAGAAAAGGATGCGCCGCCATTTTTCATGGAGGCCATTTCTGCGCGGTTTTGCTCAGCGATGCGGTAGTACCACTGGCAATAGTCTTCAAAGGCCTGGCGATGCTCTAGCTCTCGCTGAAAATCGATGGCAGCTTGGTGCAGCTCTAGCGCTTCTGTAACGTGGCGAACTTCAGCCGATTTCGGCAAAAGATGTTCAAGCATAAAGCCCCAAAGATAATGGCCAAAATCATAGCTAGACCTATCCTAGCGGTTATACCCAGCCCCGCAGGCGATAAATCACAAAACCCACATATTCTTTGAGGGCACGGGTAAAGCTGTACGTGGCTCCGGCATCTGGCAGCAGTGACAAAATGCGGCCTTCTATCGTGACATCGCCCTGGTTTTCGGTGGGTGAAAAGTAGTCCGTCGGCGCAGGAATCACATCAATACCTAGCTTTTTGAAAATGGCAACGGAGCGAGGCATATGCAGCGCAGAGGTCACCAGCAGCACGGTTTCAATCGATTCAGACTCTAAAATTGCCTTTGTGTTCACCGCATTTTGCCGAGTATTTAACGAGTCGCCCTCTAGCAAAATATCCTCAGCTGGTACGTTCATTGCCAGGGCAATCTGCTTCATGTCTTCGGCTTCAGAGCTACCGCTACCGCCGCGCCAAGAAACTCTGCCCCCGCTCAGCACTAGCTTGGGTGCGCGCCCTTGGGTATATAGCCTTGAGCCGTAGAGAATGCGATCGCCCTGCTCGGAAACTTCTACCCAGGGCCTAGGGGCCAACTGTGGAGCCGTGCCTCCGCCGAGCACCAAAATGGCATCCGCTGTCGGCATTGGATCAGGTGGCAGATATTGCTGCTCAAGCGATCGCACGAGTCGAGTGGTCACCAGAGGATTGCTGCTAAAAAAGAGAATGAATAGGGAAAGTGCGATCGCCCAAACCGCCCGTTTAGGATGTCGCCACACCCATACCAACGCCAGTGCCATCAGCAACGTGCTGAGCCCAATTGGATACACAAAAAGGGGCAGCAGCTTAGAAAGGAAAAACATACGTTAAGGCTAAATCAAACGCTGGGCTAAATCGAACGCTGAACTAAATCGAACGCTAGAGCACGAGGGAAAAAAACGACAGGCCCCAAACACTACTTCAGCTTTCGATCTCGCGCCCGCTTGTTACGTTCCATGTAGCGTCGCTTAGCCTTATTCGATTTCAAAAAGGGCAGCGAAAATCGCTCGCTACTATCTGAACCATCCGCAGCAGGCCGTTTCAAATTGTCAACGGGCTTCAGTCCCTTTGGCCCCTCAGATGGGCTCCCACCTTTGATCTGCCACCAAGCCGACACGATGCCACCAGACAAACCAGCAATCGCGCCAAACACGATGCTGAACGTCGCAGAATAGTCCAACACAACGAAGATAACTAAGAAAAATAGCCATAATCGCAGTGCGGCCGGAATGATTAAATCAGCCATGAAAAAAGGAGCGCACCTACGACGGCGCAAAGAACAACATGGTTTTGAGTGCCCTAAATTTAGCAGCTTCGCTCAATATGACTAGAACTGGATGCCTAGAACTCCCTTGAAATACCTACGCCGCCTATTCGCCGCCGATTAACATCGTGAAAACACACCGCTATCAGGCAAACACACCGCCGACCACCTGCTGGATGGTCTCCTTGGGCTCTGTCGTATCTAGCGTGATTACCGTGGCCTCTGCGGCAAAAGGCTCCATCCGCTGCCTGGCTAAAATGGCCACTGTCGCATCGGCAATATCTCCGCTACGTTTCGCTACGCGTTCTTTTAATACGTCGGGAGGTGCTGTGCAGTGGAGGAAGGTGAGAGACAGGTTTGACTGGGTGGTGGCTGCGATCGCACGCTGCCGCACTGCCTGCCGGTCAAACTTCGCATCTAAAATCACTTTGTATCCCACACTCGCCAGATCTACGCCCAGCGAAATCAGGCAATCATAGGTCTTGGCAGACATCTCAGGCGTATAGATATCGTCACTGCCTGTTTCATGAATAGAGATACCGGCTAAATGCTTACGCACCGCATCCGAGCGCAGGCGAATGGCCCCAGACTGACGCGCGAGCCATTGCGCTGTCGTACTCTTACCCGAGCCCGACAGTCCTGCCATCGCTACGAGAGCGCCTTTTTTTTTTGCACATACGACCAGGCCAGCCGGTAATACTTGGCCGCCCTGGCACTTGCCGATTGCTTCGTTGCCTCATCCACAGAGGGGTCGCCCAGCATAAAGGAAGTCACCTTTGCTCGCACATAAGACTGACGGCTCACATATAGCGGCAATATTTCCAGCCCTTCGTAGTCGCCCGTCTCTTCGACGTATTGATTGAGGAAAATCTGCGCTAGGTCGTGCCTATCGGCCACTTCTAAATCCATAACGACATAGGCAATGTCGAACATAGTATCGACAAAGCGAAATTCTTCGTTGAACTCAATGCAGTCAAACAGCAGAATTTTGCCTTCCCACTCGCAGATATTGCCAAGGTGCAAGTCGCCGTGGCAGGCACGAATTTTGTCGTTATCTAGGCGCTTTTGAAACAGGGCTTGCTCTGTCTCAAAGAAACTGTCTGTGTAGGCTTTGGTCTGGTCAAATTGCGCCTGTGTCTGCGGCGTTAAAACCGTTACGCTCTCGCCCGTAAAGCCAGTGGTTTGCTCGTAGTTTTCATCAATGGCGCGGCGAATAGCAGAGACAGTGCCAAAGGTCCGCACATGGTCGCTGGTCTGGGTAGCTTTGTGGAAGTTAGCAATGGTAGTGGCGAGCGATCGCACCTTTTCTTCATCTAGCAGCCCCTGTTCAAACTGATCGCTCAGCAGCGCCGACTGTGGAAACTGCCGCATCTTCACAGCATATTCAACTGGCTCGCCATCCCCAGCTAATGCTGCCTTCTCTTTATTTTGCGTAATGGGTACAACGCCGAGATAGACACTAGCTGCCCCCGTCTGATTGAGACGAATTTCTTCTTCACAGAAATGCTTACGCTTTTCGAGGGTGGAATAGTCTAAAAAGCCAAAGTCCACCGTTTTCTTGAGCTTGTAGACATACTCCCCCGTGAGAAACACGTATGACACATGGGTCTGCATGAGGCGAATGGGTTCCTCTACCGCATGGGGATAAAATCCGGGCTCTAGCATTTGCTGAACCAAAACGGGAAGTGCAGAGTCAGTCATATCGAATGGTTACTCGGATTTTTGTGGCGGCGTCAGTAGCTCAGACATTATGCCAGCTTGGCGAGCCTTCGTTTTATATATGCATTGAATAGATTGCTATTAGTTGCGATCGCAGCGCTGACAAGTCAAAAGCAGCCAAATCCCTTTAGGTCACACGACGCCTGCAACAAAGATCTAAGTGCAAGAAAGATCTAAAAAAGCTCCGACAGCTGGCTGGCGGAGCTTTTTTACTCAAGCAATACGAACTCAAGCGATACGAATTCATGCAATACGAGAAGCATCCTTACAAATGCCTCTCCAGCAAACTAATCGCCTGGTGGTCAACCGATTACTCAGCAAGTGCTTCAGCAACCTCACCATCGGCAGACGCCTCAACAGCCTCACCATCGTCAGCAACACCTGCCGTACGCGGTGCCAATACAGAAACCACCAATAGCTTGTCATCGACAGCAATCGAACTACCCTTTGGCAATGCGATTTCGCCAATGTGCAGCGCACCACCGATATCTAGGCCCGACACATCTACATCCAAAGACTGCGGAATCGCATCAGGTGGGCACTTAAGCTGCACTTCAGTCATCACAGTGTCAAGCGTGCCACCCTTATTAACCACACCAACCGCTTCACCCACAAAGTTAAGCGGCATACTTACTTCAATGAAGTCTTGGGACGCAATGGAGAAAAAGCTGAGGTGATGAAGCTTGTTTTTCCAAGGATGCTTTTGCACTTCACGCAAAATGACTTTGCCGCTCCAGCCACCATCAGTCACATTGACAGTAATGACAGACTTATTGATAGTTGCTTTGCGCAGTAGTGCTTCAGCATCGTAGTTGCTGAGTTTGAGCGCCATTGAGGCAGAACCATCGTGTCCGTAGAGTACAGCTGGCAAAGTGCCTTCTCTGCGGAGTCTTTTGGGCTTGTCTTCCGGTGCACGCTGGGTGCAGTCAATTGTTAAATCCATGGGAGTAATACGTGAACAGGTCTGTAGTGAGTCGTCTGCAAGTGAAATCAAAGGCAATTAAAGGCCAGACAAGCCCGAGGATCCATATTACCTGATGAAGGGGCGATTTCATCAGTTTTTTGCTCTCAGCTGCAACCATTTCCTTACATAGCCTTCCGCACTTAGCGCTGCAAAACAAACGATCAAAACGCCAACGCACTTCTTCATGCAGGACGTCTTTCATGAAGAAGTCGAGCTACGTTGACATCAGCGCCTTGGGCTCTTCAACTGGTTCGCCATCAGCTGCACAGTCAGATTTATAAAGCTCAATAGTCTCCTCTAAGCTACGCTCCAGCTCGCTTACCGTGCGGCCACAGGCGCTTAGAATCGCGTTGTCGATATTGATTACATCAGCTCTCAGCAGGTCCGCATCACGGTCAATCTCGACAGCTGCAACGTATCCTTCATACTCAATTTGATTAGTAGTCATCGATATTTATTCCTGCTAACTGCAAAAATTTCTTGATTCCTTTAATAGCACCAGCATCTGGGGTTTTACTTCCACCGTGAGGCTTCGCAATGACGGTTCTTTTGCCATTCAGCTTAGCTCGATAGTGGGAGCCTCCGTCACTTTTTAGCTCTCCACCAAGGGCAATTATCAAGGCTGAAACCTCACTAAAGCGAACATTAGGATTGACTGCCCAGACTTTTCCCAATGTCTTTTTGTGCTTGTTGTTTAACGTCAACTCTACAAACCCATTGATGAGAGCCAGGACTTCCCAAATGGCTCAAGAAGTTTTAACTATGCAACGTTCTTTTCAGCTCAGGCGACTGTACCAAAGGCACTAGTGTGCTCTTCGAGCAAAGCACGCTTTGGCCCGTGAATGGGGTCTTCCACAATAATGGTTTGGTCGCGGCTCGCACCTAGAGAGACAATGGCAATGGGCGCTTCTGTGAGCTTTGCCAAAAATTCTAAGTAATCGAGGGCGGCTTTGGGCAAATCTTCCAAAGAGCGGCAATGTTCGGTAGATTCTTTCCAGCCAGGAAGCGTTTCGTAGATAGGCTTGCAGCGGGCAAACTGCTGGGCGTTGCTAGGCAAATCTGTACAGCGCTTCCCGTCTAGCTCATAGGCAACGCAGACTTTGATTTCGTCTAGGTTATCGAGAACGTCTAGCTTGGTCACCGCAAGGCAGTCTAGGCCATTAATACGGACAGCATAGCGACCGACAACGCCATCAAACCAGCCACAGCGACGACGGCGACCTGTCGTCGTGCCAAATTCTGCACCGATTTCACAAATCATGTTGCCCACTTCATCGTCTAGCTCAGTGGGGAAAGGGCCTTCGCCAACTCGAGTGGTGTAAGCTTTTGCAACACCGATAACCCGATCAATCGTGGTGGGGCCAACGCCAGAACCGATGCAGGCACCGCCTGCAACCGGATTGGAAGAGGTTACATACGGATAGGTGCCATGGTCAAGGTCTAGCAGGGTGCCTTGTGCGCCTTCAAAGAGGATATTTTTCTTTTGCTGGGCGGCGTTATAGATCTGCAGGGAGCTGTCTGTGATGTGCGATCGCAGCCTATCCGCATAGCCCAAATACTCTTTGAGCACCTCATCAACATCCAGCGGCTCCAAATCATAGAGCTTCTCAAGCACGATGTTCTTTGCTTCAATCGTCCACTTCAGCTGCTCGGCAAAGCCGTCAGCATCCATCATGTCGATAATGCGGATGCCCGTACGCTCAGATTTATCGGCATAGGTGGGGCCGATGCCACGCTTGGTGGTGCCAATTTTTTTGCTGCCGCGCCGCTCCTCTGCCGCCTGATCAATCATGCGGTGGTAAGGCATGGTGACGTGAGCAGTTTGGGAGATAAATAAATTTTTGGATGAAACGCCTAGCGCCTCTACCTTGTCTAATTCGGCAATGAGTTCCTTGGGATCTATTACGGTACCGCTACCGATAATGCACTCAGTATCGGGGTAGAGAATGCCCGATGGAATTAGGTGTAGCTTAAAGGTTTGGTCTTTGACGACAACGGTGTGGCCAGCATTGACGCCGCCCTGATATCGCACAACCACATCTGCCGACTTGCTGAGCAAATCCGTGATTTTGCCTTTACCTTCATCGCCCCACTGAGCGCCGATAACAATAACGTTAGCCAAGGGAATACATTACTAAAGTTCAATTCAAACAACAATTATCGCTAAGTCGTGAGTGAAGTGTCAATGACAAATCTCTAAACGGCAGTGTTGTCACGCCAGCTAGCACTTGCGCATACGTACTTAGTTAAAGACTTCATTCGAGACCTCGTTAAGGGCTATTCGTCAGGCCCCAGAGCCTCCCACTGAGCAAATAAATCGGGGCGTCGCTGGCGGGTGCGGTCTATTTGCTGCTGCTGTCTCCACTGGGCGATCGCACCATGATTACCGCCCATCAACACATCGGGCACGTCCCACCCACGAAACTTGGCAGGCCGCGTATATTGCGGGTAGTCCAGCAGCGGTGACTCAAAGCTTTCGTACTTTAACGAATCCGCCTTACCCACCGTGCCAGGGCGCAATCGCACAACGCCATTGATCAGCGTCAGCGCTGGAATTTCACCACAGGTCAGCACAAAATCACCGAGAGACACCTCCCGTGTCACCAGATTCAGGACACGCTCGTCGACGCCTTCGTAATGGCCGCAAATAATAACAAGTTGGTCGTAATCAGTGGCCAGCTGCTTAAACAAAGGCTGATCCATCGTCTGCCCTTGGGGCGTCATCAGCATGACTTCTCGCCTGGGCAGGCTGGGTAACGACTCCACAGCGGCAAAGATCGGCTCTGGCTTCATCACCATGCCAACGCCGCCGCCATAGGGAATGTCGTCCACTTTATGGTGCTTGTCTGTGGTGAAATCGCGGGGGTTTGTGATGTGAACTGAGGCGATATTGCGCGTCAGGGCTTTGCCAATGAGGCCTGACTGTAGCGGAGAGGCGAAAAAGTCAGGAAAAAGACTGACGATATCGAATCGTAGGGAATCAGGTTGCAATGACGCGGCAGAAGAGTCCATATACACCCGGCAGCGCCGCAGCAATATCATTCAAACACGATCATTGTTGGTTGTTCAAAATGATCATCATAAAAGTGATGATACACCGCGAATCTTGTGGGAATAGATGGAATCTCTATCTATCGAGTCTCTAGCTATCGAGCTTCTACCTATCAAGTCTCTATCTATCAAGTCTCTATCTATCGAGAACAGAAGCAAGACGGGCAATCCGATTGCTCAGTTCGCCCTGAATGGTTTTACGATCAAGGGCACGCGCCAAGGTCAGCGCTTGGCTAAAGGCCTCGTGAGCTTGCGCTAATTCGCCTCGCTCTTCGTAGATTTCACCCAGTGTTTTTAGGGTGATTAGTCGCTGCTCGTCATCGCCTGTGCGAACAGTCAGGTCGATGCGCTCGTTGAGATAGCGGGAAAGTTCTCTGGGCTCATCGCGATCGCGGTAGATCGCAATCAGGCCGTCTAGCGCCCGCAGCTGTAGATAAACATCGTCCAAATCACGCGCCATCGATAGCGAAACTCGGTAGGCACCAATGGCCTCGCGAGTGCGCCCCAAAGCAAAGTAAGCGTCGCCCAAATTACTGTCTGTATTGGCCTGACCAACATAGTCACGAGCCCTCGCCCGGTACTCTAGCGCCACTTCGTAATATTTGCGAGCGTCGTTTGCCTGTCCCTGAGCCGCCGCTATCAGACCCAAATTACTTAGCGACAGTCCAATACCGCTATCACTTTCAACATCCTGAGAAATCGTTAATCCTTCTAAGAAAGCAGCCTGAGCCGTCTCTAAATCGCCCTCTTGCAGACGAATCGTACCCAAGTTATTGAGCGCCAAGATCTGATCGCTGAAGTTTTGATTACTATTGGCAATGGCCAGCTGCTGACGCACAATTCGTTCGGCATCGTCATAGCGGCCTAGGTCGGTGTAGACCTTCACCAGCTGCTCAAACGATTCGCCCATGCCGACCAAGTCACCCAGGTAGTGATAGGCATCGGCAGCCTCCTGAAGGGCCACAATCGCCTCTTCGTAGTTGCCCAGGTCAACATGCTCTTTGCCCATGAGCAAAAATTGATCGGCCACGTCGCGCTGCGTACGAATGGTGTCTTCTTGGGGCGTATGGAGCTGCTCAGTAAGACTCATAACAGCGCCAGCTGGTGCATTGGCTGTCAACAGCAGTAGTGCAGCTACTGGCAGCGCCTTTACTACCAAGCGCTGACCTACCAAGCGCTGACATTGCGTCCCTAGCTGAGCAAAACGACGCCCTGTATCCTCAAGACCCATGACCTTTTCCCCGCGATCCGGCAGGCATCGCTGACTAATTTACAAGAATGGTTATATGGGCCTAAGGTACCCAGTTTTACCTGGCCAATTTTATACAGCCAGTTTTATACGGCCATTTATACGGTCAGTTTTATACGAGCGATGACGACATCACAGACACCCTCACATCTGCTGCAAATCAACTTCGTCGAACTCAATGGTCAACCGCCCGGCTTCATCGGGAGTTGGTACAACAGCCGGTGGATGGTCTAAATAAATCGCACGCATGTCGTCTGGAATAGATCGCTCCAGAGCCTGGTAAGCCGTCTTGAGTTCAATGTTTACCTGCTGTGGCGTAATTGGCTCACCCTCCGCCTGCAAGTAGGCAGAAATGCGCGTATCGCTCCATTCAAAGGTTTGTGCCATCAAAATCATCAGCCGATAACGAGGAGATAGGCTGTCTAAAGAGCGTTCTGTGTAGCACCACAGTGGGGGCGGCGCGTCTTTTAGCACGTAGTGAATGGACTCAACGTCAGGCATTTTGACCTGATTAATATGGGCAGCGGTGAGGTTGATTAGCCAGCCCTGCAGGGAAAATTCTGCGGCCCCATCACTGCCGCTAGCACGAGGCCGAAAGGGAGCCAAGTCAATGCCGCTGAGTTCGTTGAGAATGTGTCGCCAGGTAAGCGCAAACAAATAGTCTGCCTGAACGGGTGACTTGGCGGAATGCCGAATGAGGGAATAGACAACGGGGCTATATCGACAAAAGAGCGCGGTGAAATACTTCCCTTCGGTGGGCTGAGCTTGCAAACTATCGACCAATGCATAGTCACTTTGGTGAATCAGCGGCTTGACCAAATCGTGATCGCATTCAGGAAAAGTAGGAATTTGCACAGGGCTTCTTTACGAACGGGTTAGACGGAGACATATCCGATGAAAGATCCAGCCAGACGACTTAATTTGCTGGTTGAATAGTCAAAGGAGTGGGGAGGTTGGGAAGCGATGGATTAGATTCTATTGGTTAATCTAATGTTGTTAATCCTCATGTTGCTGATTTCAATGTTGTTAATCTAGTGCTTAAGAGCGTTCCCAGAAAGATACGCGTAAAATCAACATATGTAGATAAAAGCAATTACACACACCATACCGACCCCTGTCAACAGTCATGATGTTTTGCTCTGTGCTTAGCTCGTTTTTCACTTCGGCGTTTTTCGCCACGGCGATGGATTCCTTGCTGCTTGGCAATATTTTCCAAGGACTGCCGCTAGATACGCTGGTATCGACCCAAGGCATCATGGTAATGCTGCTAGTGGCCTATGCCGGAGCGATGTGGGCCTTTTTGAGCAGCGCCCCCAAAGTGCACACCATGATGGTGTCTGACATTGATATGGCACGTCAGTTTTATGAAGGCGTGCTGAGCCTAAACGCGGCAGATGTGCCGCTGCACTATTACTACAACTATGAGCAAACCCTAGGGACAGCGGGTATGGATCCGATGTTGGGTGCACCTGGGCTAGGCGGCTCGGGCCTAGGGCATCCTGGGGGCACCTTTGGTACACCGGATGGGCTGTGGTACCAGCTCAAAAAGAATACTCAGCTCCATGTGATTGCCGGGGCGAGTTTGGGCAATCGCAACCGGCAGCGTCACGTTTGCTTTGACCATGACTGTTTGGAATATTTGCTGATGCAGGTGCAGACCCGTGGTATTCGCCACAAGCTTCGGCGCGATCGCCCCCTGAACTTTTTGGTCAAAAACTTTGAAGGCGAAGTCATTGAGATGGCTGAGGTTGAAAACTAACGCACGGCATAAAGGCCTTTCACGGCAACTTTTTCACGGCAACTATGGTGAGTTTTCTTGCAATTCTCCATAGCCGCTGTAGGATCGCTGGCACAATGGAAAAGTGATTTCAGCAGGTATTGACATGACTCGCGTGTCTGAGTGGTTGGTTGCGGGGCATCTGCCTTCTGTCTTGCCGTTCTCTTCTGTCTTGGCTAGGTTTCAATCTCCAGGCCCAGAAATTTTTAGCATTGGCCCCTTCACGCTGCGCTGGTATGGGCTTTTGATCGCCTCAGCGGTATTGATTGGCGTGGTGCTATCGCAGTACCTAGCGAAAAAAAGAGGGGTTGACCCCGAAAAAGTGGGCGACATGGTGATTTGGCTGGTGATTGCGGCCATTCCCTGTGCGCGGCTGTATTACGTGCTGTTTGAGTGGGAGTCCTATGCGGGTAGGCCCGGTGACATTATCGCTATTTGGAATGGTGGCATTGCAATTCATGGCGCCGTGATTGGGGGGACAGTGGCGGCGATTATCTTTGGGCGAATTAACCGGCTGTCATTTTGGCAGCTGAGCGATCTAATTGCGCCGTCGCTAATTTTGGGCCAGGCCATCGGTCGCTGGGGAAACTTTTTTAATTCAGAAGCCTTTGGTGCGCCGACGGATTTACCCTGGAAGCTTTTTATTCCAGCGAGTAATCGTCCCATAGCGCTGCGCGAGTTTGAGTACTTTCATCCCACGTTTCTGTATGAGTCTTTGTGGAATATCGGCGTCTTTGCCCTGTTACTGGCCATTTTCTTTTGGGGATTAAAGCATCCTAATAAGCTGAAGGCGGGGACGCTGTTTTTGGTTTATATGATTGCCTACAGCGCTGGGCGTGTGTGGATAGAAGGCCTACGCACAGATAGCCTGATGATTGGCCCGCTGCGAATTGCTCAGTTTATTAGCTTGGTGGGCATCACGATTGGGTGGATTGGCTTGATATGGACCTATGGCTTTGGCAAGCGACTGCCGGACACAGTGCCGCCGATGACGCGGGCACAGAAAGCAGCAGAGCCTGCGAAGGCGACAAAGTCGCTGCAAAATAGGCAGAAGTAGGTGGCAGAAGCAGGTATTCATCGGCGTGGGCAGTTAACGTACAGGCCGGTAAACACCTTCCTTATTTTTTCGGGCATAAGAAAAGCCCCGAAGGCCGTAAAGACTTTCGGAGCTTGGAATCAGGGTGCATCTACATACCAAGATGCAGGATTTCTCTGCGCAATCCCGAGTTTAATGACGACCTTTATTTACTCTTCAAAAAGAACTTACAGATAATAGTGTGTTGATGAATATTGGAACTCAATATCAACTCTATTAAATTCAATTTATTGGACAACGCCCAGTGTTTAATATCGCGTTTTAGTATCTTTTTAGACTTCCTTCAATGAATGATTCCATGAATGCTTCTGTAAGCGCCTCAAATCTTCCAGCTGCTGTCTATATCGTTGGCGCTGGGCCGGGCGACCCCGATTTATTAACAGTAAAAGCTCAAAAAATAATTGAGCAAGCTGATGTTTTGGTCTACGCCAATTCGCTGGTGCCCGCGCAAATTCTCTCAGCCATTCGGCCCACTGCCGAAAAGATTGCGACGGCCAATATGACATTAGAAAATATTGTTCCCCTGATGATTGAACGGGTGCGCGAAGGCAAATCAGTAGCAAGGCTACATTCGGGCGATCCAAGCCTGTATAGCGCTATCCACGAGCAGATGCTCAGGCTGAGCGAGGCGGATGTCCCGTTTGAGGTGATTCCGGGCATTAGTGCGTTTCAAGCAGCCGCAGCAAAGCTACAGGTAGAGCTGACGATTCCAGCGCAGGTGCAGAGCATTATTTTGACGCGCATCAGCGGACGCACTCAGGTGCCGCCCACAGAAGAGCTAGCAGGATTGGCAGCGCACCGGGCGAGTCTCTGCCTATATCTGAGCGCGCGGCATGTGAAGGAAGCACAAACGGAACTCATGACGCACTACCCAGCAGAGACGCCGGTGGCGATCTGCTTTCGGGTGGGCTGGCCCGATGAGGAGATTCAGGTCGTGCCATTGTCAGAGATGGCGGCGGTGAGTGAGGCAGATAAGTTGGTCAGGACGACGCTCTATATTGTGTCGCCTGCCTTGGCCAATCGGGCGGCGATGGCAACAGGCAATGGCACAGAGGTGGGGGTGCGATCGCGCCTGTACAACCCCACCCATGACCACCTTTTTCGCCCTAACAGTCCCAATAATCCCAATAATCCCAATAATCCCGAAAAATCAGCCTCCAACCTCGAACCAGACGCTCAGAAAGAACAGGAGAACGCAAAAAAATGAACTATTTAGTCGCTGTGTTTGGCGATCGCATCAAAGCCGAAGAAGCCTACACCGGCCTAGAATCTGCCGACATCACCATGGAGAAAGTCAACATCCTGGGCAAGGGGTTCAAATCTGCCGATGAATATGGCCTAATCGACCCGCGCGACGAGGCCTGGAAGCAAATCAAGCGCATGGCCATCTGGATTATTCCGTTTGGGTTTGTCGGCGGCCTCACCTTTAACCTGATCACGGGACTAAATACGTTTCCTTGGGCCGGGACAACAGGCAATCAAATTATTGGTGGCATTTTGGGTGCCATAGGGGGTGCCATGGGCAGCTTTTTCATCGGCGGGGGCGTCGGCATTGGACTTGGCAGTGGTGACGCCTTGTCCTATCGCAATCGCTTGAATGCGGGCAAATATCTCGTCGTGGTCAAAGGCTCAGAAGGCTTGATTACCGAGTCCAGCCGCGTGCTGCGTTCCTTTCGCCCAGAAAACATGCAAGGCTATACAGAACCTAGCACGTAGCTTTTACAGCAATCTGCGCTGAGGATCCGTGATAACATTTAAGTCATACTCGTTATGAGTATGACTCCTCTAAGTGGTTCGCTAATCCTCTAAAGTCCGCTAAGTAAAGAAGGGGTGGGATAGATGTTTGGATGGTTGGTCTGGCAGGCATGACTGCCAGAATGACCGCCAGCTTCATAACCGCCAGCTTTACTTAGCGGACTTTAGAGGATTAGCGAAC
>JBCBKQ010000108.1:0-18774 GCA_038521595.1 Cyanobacteria bacterium J06627_28
GCCAAATGCCTGGCGATTTACGCTACAAAAGCTAACAGGTCTCATCCCGGCGGGCGTTACTCTAAGCCTGCTGACCGAAGCGTTACAGCCCTTCGAAAACAATGCAGCAACCTCTAATGAGCCAACAGAGTCGCTCTACGTTGATGTTGCACTAGCACCAGACGAAGCCATTGTTTGGGCCGTGACGCCTACGCCAGAACAATACGAAGCTGAGATCTTACGTTTTTAAGCTTGTTCTTTTTAAGGTAGAAATTCACAAAGATATGTGTTAACAAATCCCTTGTGTTCTGCGCTATACAAATGACACATCGTCAATCTATAGACGGAGTGCCGTGAATGAAAAAAGATATAAAGTTATAAAAAAATACTCTGATTAGAGCGTTAGAATTTCATCTGTCTTGACACCTCATTTGCTCTCCTGCCGAGCCTTTTCATTGAGCTTTTCGGATTCACTGAGACTTTTGGGCTACGACTGTTTCGGATTGATCTAACTTGATCCAACGGTCAATTGAGGCTGCTCACTCTGTGAAGTTCTGTCGTTAACACCATTTGAGCGATTCCCTCAAACTCTTTTATTCGTTTCCCCTCGTGGAGCGATCTCTTGTAACCTTTCTTCTTTTGAGGCGTTGTTCGTGTTCGAAAATCTGCTTCCCCCACTAAACAATCACAACCTTCCCTATCCAGATACTATCCACCCCATTGTGGTTCACTTTGTGATTGCCATGGTGCTGTTTGCGGTGGTTTGCGATGCGATCGCATTCTTCACCAAAAACACCAAGCTCTTCGAAGTGGGCTGGTGGAACATGGTCTTCGCAACGCTCTCCATCTTCGTTGCCATTATCTTTGGCCAGGTCGAGGCCGGACTCGCCACACCCTACGCCGCTGCCGCTGGCGATCTCAACCTGCATACTCTCCTAGGCTGGTCACTCTCTGCCCTACTGGCAGGCATTACAGGCTGGCGCTATATCATCCGGCTCAAAAATCCAGGATCGATCCCCACTGCCTACATTGGTATGAACGCAGTACTCACCGTGATTGTGCTCTTTCAGGTGTACTTGGGCGACAAGCTGGTGTGGGTGTATGGCCTGCATACAGAGGCGGTTGTTGAGGCAGCGCGAGGAGGATTACTGAAGTGATAGATATTTTGATATCGCCTGCATTAGCAGCGCCTATCTTAGCAGCAGGTGCAAATGGCCTGCCCTATGGCGTGCCGATTCATCCCAATTTGGTGCATCTGACGTTGGGGCTGTTTATTGTTGCGATCGCATTCGATATCGTCGCGGCTCTCTACCCCCTAGAAAAACCCATCTTCAAATTCCTCGCCATCCCCGTTACCAGCACCGGCCTCTACGATGTCGGCTGGTTCAATATGGTCGGCGCAGCCGTCATCACCTTTTTCACCGTCGCCGCCGGATTTTACGAAATCATCCTGGCAAAGCCCGCAGATGATGTGATTAGCCCCTGGGGACTCGGAGCCACAGACACCATGGTGTGGCACGGCCTAGGCGGCGTGCTGCTGCTAACGCTTATCGTTGGTATGACCATATGGCGAGGCTTTCAGCGCTATCTGTGGAGAGAAGACCGAGCGCGCCAGGTGCAGTGGAGCTATTTATTATCTGGCCTGCTTATTTTTGCGTTAATGTTTGCCCAGGGCACACTTGGTGCCCACTTAGGTGGAGACTTCGGTATCCATGTCACCGCCGATCAGCTCATCTACGCTGGACTCAATCCCAATAAAAATATTGACTCACCGCTGTCTGACACCTTGAGCGAACCTAGAATCGTTGGCCCCAGAGACCTAGGCCCAGAAGGCAGCCCTGCAGATGTGCCGGAGATCAAACGCTGACGCATTAAAACAGAGTGCCGCCCGTATCCCCTTCCAGAAGCTTCCGTGTATGCATAAGTGCGAGAAACAATGAAACCGTCTAGCTGCAACAAACCCACCCCGTCGCTACGCGCTACCCCTCCCGAGAGGGGATCTTTCCTGGATATGACGCTCTCAAAGATCGAAACATCCCCCTTTAGCCTCATCGCCTGAAGTAGATCCCCGACGGAAAGCGCATTAACGGTACCAAAGGATAAAGTAGTGTGTTTCCCGCAGGGCCGGGTGGGTCAGCAAACCAAGCCACTCACCGATACCGCCAATATCGCCACAAACAATATCTCCATAAAGTCAATATCTCCATAAAGCCCAAAACCAGTCCCCTTGAGCGTCGAGTGAATACCCAAAACCAGCGAACCCAAGACCTAACCCGCGTTTTTAATACCCGCCGAATCCTGGGCCTATCCGCCCTAACAGCAGCAAACTTCGCTATCAGCTACTGGATGGGCCAGCAGGCCTACACCTGGCTCCCTCCCCAGGCCTCCTCCGAATCCGTCCTCGTCGATAAGCTCTTTAGCTTTATGACAGCCGTCGGCACCTTTATTTTCATCGGCGTTGTCGGCACGCTCCTCTATTCCATATTCTTTCAGCAAGCAGCCAAATACGACGACACCGACGGTCCCCCTATCGAGGGCAATGTCAAGCTGGAAGTTATTTGGACAGCCGTGCCGATCATGCTGATTATATGGATTGGCACTGTCAGCTTTCAGACCTACGACCAAATGAGCTTGCTAGAGGCCTTCGCACCCTCTGCCATGGAAACAGTACAAACCGTGCCGGGTGAGTCTACTGAAAAAGTTCCTGGAGAAAGTGCCCCACCTGCCATAGACTATCCACCTATCGAAGTCCATTCGCGACAGTGGTCTTGGGAATTTCGCTACCCAGATCAAAAGGTTAGCAGCACCGAACTACATATCCCTGTCAACCAGCGGGCCCGCTTCAAGCTCACTTCAGACGATGTTCTGCACGGTTTCTACGTCCCCGCTTTTCGCGTAAAGCAAGACATCATTCCAGGGCGAGAGATTGACTTTTCGTTTACCCCCATTCGCACCGGGCGCTATCGCTTACGAGACTCTGCCTATAGCGGTACTTACTTTGCCGCTAACCAGACCAACGTTGTTGTTGAGTCAGAGGAAGACTATCAGCAGTGGTTGACAACAGCCCAAGCGGCCGCACCCGCGCCCGCAGACAATATTGCGGCAACAGACTTTAAACAAGCAACAGAAGGCAACATTAGCCTTGGCTGGGCCACCGTAAAACCGGCTCCGGCCCCCGTCGTAAATTACAGCAGTTCAGAAGACGATTCTTATGAGTAGTGCATCGGTCGAAGTTCGCCCTT
Source organism: Cyanobacteria bacterium J06627_28 (assembly GCA_038521595.1). Taxonomy (GTDB): domain Bacteria; phylum Cyanobacteriota; class Cyanobacteriia; order Phormidesmidales; family Phormidesmidaceae; genus Phormidesmis. The sequence goes on from JBCBKQ010000108.1 coordinate 3,222, forward strand.
CTGAAACAGCCCCAAGCCAGCAGCCTGAGCCGGGCGCACCGGACAACTGGCGACGGTTTTTTAGCTTCAGTACCGATCACAAGGTGATTGGTATTCAATACATTGTCACAGCGTTCATCTTCTTTTTGTTTGGTGGGCTGTTGGCCATGGTGATGCGGGGCGAGCTGATTACGCCCGAGTCCGATCTGGTAGATCGGACTGTTTACAATGGATTGTTCACGATGCACGGCACCATCATGCTGTTTATGTGGACGTTTCCCATGCTAAATGGGCTAGCGAATTATCTGGTGCCGTTGCAGATTGGGGCGCGGGATATGGCCTTTCCAAAGTTGAATGCGCTCGCATTCTGGCTAGTTCCCGTTTTTGGCGTCATCCTCACCGCCAGCTTTTTCATTCCCGGTGGCCCATCCCAATCTGGCTGGTGGGCCTATCCGCCGGTAAGCCTACAAAACCCGACGGGCAATCTCCTCAACGGACAGGCGCTATGGTTAGTCGCCGTAGCGCTCTCCGGTGTCTCTTCTATTATGGGCGCGGTGAACATTGTCACTACCATTTTTAGAATGCGCGCGCCGGGGATGGGCTGGTTCAAAATGCCTGCTTTCTGCTGGACGGTACTCTCAGCGCAGCTGATCCAGCTGATTGGTCTGCCGGCTCTAACCGCAGGTGCGGTCATGCTATTGCTCGATCTCACCGTGGGTACTAGCTTTTTTGATCCTAGCCGTGGTGGCGATCCTGTTCTTTATCAGCACTTCTTTTGGTTTTACTCACACCCGGCAGTTTATGTCATCATTCTGCCGATTTTTGGTGTGTTTTCAGAAGTCTTTCCGGTCTATGCTCGCAAACCGCTCTTTGGCTACAAAGTTGTTGTTGTCTCCTCTATTTTAATCACGCTCTTTAGCCTGGTTGTGTGGGTGCATCACATGTTTGCTAGCGGCACGCCAGGCTGGATGCGGATGCTGTTTATGTTTACCACTATGGCTATTTCCATCCCCACGGGCATCAAGGTATTTGCCTGGGTGGCAACGATATGGGGCGGCAAACTCCGGCTCACGTCTGGAATGCTGTTTGCCCTAGGTGGCCTCACGACATTTTTGTTTGCTGGTATCACGGGTATCATGCTCGCCTCTACGCCGTTCGATATTCATGTAAACAACACCTACTTTGTGGTGGGTCACTTTCACTACGTGATTAATGGTGCGGTAGTGATGGGATTCTATGCAGCCATCTATCACTGGTTCCCCAAAATGACGGGGCGCATGTATTACGAGGGATTAGGCAAGCTGCACTTTGCGCTGACGTTTATTGGCATTAACCTCATCTTTTTACCGATGCATCCGTTAGGACTCATGGGGATGCCTAGACGCGTTGCTTCTTACGATCCTGAGTTTGCTTTTTGGAATGTGTTGGCCAGCTTAGGAGGATTTTTGCTGGGCGTTTCGACCCTGCCCTTCATTTTGAATATGCTGAGTTCGTGGACGCAAGGGCCAGACGCCGGTGATAATCCTTGGCGGGCGATTGGTCTAGAGTGGATGGTGGCCTCACCGCCACCCCATGAAAATTTTGAAGAGATTCCAATTATCGTATCGCCGCCCTACGGTTACGGTAGCGATGAACCGCTGACCTCAAACAATCCAGCTGGTGGCCCCATCGATGAGCCACCGCCAGGCAGTGCAATAGAAGGCGCAGATCCCCAGGAGATGATGGCATGAGTACCACAGATGTAAACTTGGCCCAGTCAGAACAAATCGCGATCGCGGCGCATACGGAGCACGAAGAAGAAGACCATCGCATGTTTGGTTTTGTTGTCTTCTTGCTCTCAGAAAGCGTGATTTTCTTTAGCTTTTTTGTAGGCTATATCGTCTTCAAAACAGGCAGCGGAAACTGGCTGCCCGCCGGATTCGAGGGTTTAGAGGTCAAAGCGCCCTTAATCAATACCATCGTGCTAGTCTCCAGTAGCTTTGTTATTTACTTTGCCGAGCGCTATCTACGCAAAGAAAATCTATGGGGCTTTCGGATATTTTGGCTGTTGACCATGGCCATGGGCACGTTCTTTTTATATGGTCAGGCGGTGGAGTGGATGAGTCTGCCGTTTGGTTTCACCTCGGGCGTGTTTGGCGGTGTATTTTATTTGCTTACAGGCTTTCACGGACTTCATGTGCTGACGGGGGTATTGTTGCAGGGCGTGATGCTAGGGCGCTCTTTTATTCCAAACAACTATGCAGGGGGTGAGTTTGGGGTAGAGGCCACCTCCTTGTTTTGGCACTTTGTAGATGTCATTTGGATTTTGTTGTTTATTCTGATTTATCTGTGGCAGTAGCTCATGATTATTGACGACCAGCATTACGATCTCATCATTGTAGGCACTGGGGCTGGCGGCGGGACGCTGGCCCAAAAGCTGGCACCGACAGGTAAACGCATTTTGATTTTAGAACGGGGCGATCGCATGGCCCTAGAAGAGCAAAATCGCATCGATATCGACATTTTTCAAAAAGACCGATACCGCTCTCCAGAGCAGTGGTACGACCAAGAGGGTGAACCCTTTTCACCCCAAATGAACTACGCCGTCGGCGGCAATACCAAAATCTACAAGGCCTCTCTCATGCGCATGAGAGAAAGAGACTTTGAATCCGTTGCCTATCAAGACGGCATTGCCCCCGAATGGCCGATAAAGTATGCCGACTGGGAGCCCTACTACACTGAAGCCGAGCAGCTATATCAGGTACATGGCAATCAGCAAGACGACCCCACAGAGCCTTTCCACAGCCAGGCTTATCCACATGCAGCATCGCCACATCCTGCACTTATGAGCCCTGTTGTCGGCCTAATAAAAAATGAAGGCCTTCACCCCACTTCGTTGCCAGTGAGCTTGACGCGGAGAGAAGATGATCCAACCGGCGATGCAGAAGTCTTTGGTATTGATTTGGCGCTTCAGCACAGCAATGTCACCCTAAAATCCTCTGCAAAAGTCGTTGCGCTCCATACCAATCCCACCGGCAGCGAAATTAAAGCCGTCCAAGCAGAAATTCGAACAGAATCCAGTGAACAAACCGTTCTGTTCAGAGCCGACATTGTTGTGCTTGCCTGTGGTGCGGTCAATTCTGCCGCGCTCATGCTCGACTCTGCCAATGCAATGCACCCGAGTGGACTCGCCAACAGCTCCGATCAGCTAGGCCGCAATCTGATGAAGCATTTGATGACGGTGATCGTAGAGCGAGACGCGATTAAAAACCAAGGCACCTTTCCTCCCAGCATTAGCGTCAACGACTTTTACTGGGGCGATCAGCGCAACTATCACTACCCCATGGGCCATATTGAAAATAGCGGCGGCCTCCTGCGCGATCTAATCTTTGCCGAATCTCCTCCGCTGCTCTCTGTGCTGGCTCGCTTTCTCCCCGATTCAGGCCTCAAGCAGCTCGTAAAAGGCTCCATCGGCTGGTGGGTACAAACCGGCGTACTACCCAACCCAGACAATCGCGTCTATTGGCAAACCCTCTCCCGCTATGGCCGACCCAAAAAGAAACTTCGCTACGAATTTACCCCAAACAATCTAGAAGCGCATGATCGCCTAGTCTATCGCTGGATGGGTGTGCTCAAAGATATGGAAAACACCGGCGTTGGCCTTCGGCAAAGCACTGTCTACCCCCGGGGAGAATCTCCCATTCAAGTCACAGGTTACCAGTGTGGGACGGCAAAAATGGGTACCGATCCAGCGACCTCTGTGTTGGATATTAACTGCCGCACCCACGACATTGACAATCTCTATGTTGTTGACAGCAGCTTTTTTCCGTCTTGCCCTAGCGTAAGCCCGGCTTTAACCATCATGGCAAACGCCTTACGCGTCGGTGAGCACCTTGTATCAAGGCTCACAGCCTAGCTGGTCGTTTCAGCTTCACTGTGCCATTTTTACTGCGCTATTTTTACTGCGCTATTTTCACTGCGCCATTTGGGTATATCCGTATGTAACGCTGCATAAACAGTACCCAGACGGGTGATAGATAGCATGGACAATGAACTATACGCTACAGCGAAGTGCTATTTGCTGTGTCGTAACCAAGTGACCTGTCACCATGCTCGCTACAGGAGAAAACTCATTGTGAAACCTCTATTGATTGCGATCGCATCTCCTAAATGGCTCAAAAGCATACTTTTAGGCAGCTGCGTTAGCCTTCTATGGCTTCCCGTGGCCCTAGCTCAGTCTACAGCCCTCACCCGCGCCGAAGTTTACCGTCTGCAAAACATCGTAGACCTGCTGCCAAATGATCAGCAGGCCCGCCCGGCGCAGTTAGATGATGTCATGGTGCCCAGAGATGCCATGACTACAGGCCGACAATCTCGCGCAGAGCTGTTATTTAACGAAGGGTCGCTGGCGCGAATCGGCTCACAGTCTGTGTTCCGTTTCATAGAAGGGATGCGGCAATATCAACTGCCAGACGGTAGCGTTCGCGCGCAAACTATTTTGCAGCTGCGTAGCGGCGTAGCGATGGTGGCAAATATCAGCAATGAAGAAGTTGCTGGTGCGGGCGGCGGCGGTGACGATATCGTTGCATTATTCAGCATACAAACGACCGATAGTCTTATAGACCTCAGCGGCAGCGTCATTGTCGTCGTTAATGACGCTGGCTCAACAATCTTTTCGCTAACGGACGGGACGTTTGTATCTGATCTAAACGGTGGTACTACTCTTCAGCTTATAGGTGGAGAAAGAGTCACTATCAAAGACGGCGTTTTTGGCCCGGTAGAAAGCTTTGATTTGCAGCGGCTGTACGAAACGTCTCAGCTTACTGCTGGACTAGGGCCCAATGGCTTGGAAGAATTGGCAATAGAGCCAGTTGAGGCGCAGGCGACGCTGCGGGCCGTAAGAGTTAAAACAATGAGTGCGATCGCATCCCAAAACGCCACACTCCAAGGCCTCTGCACCCTAGATGCTCGCGGCAGCGACAGCACCCTCTCTTCAAACTGCGTCACCTCAGGCGTAGACGATCCGCTCACAGAGTTCGAAGAGAACCGAGAAGATGTCACACCACAGCCTGACAATAGAGAGCCCATCGGGAACAACAATCCAAACAACGGTAATCAAATAAGTCCAGATAATGCTGGCGCAGCCAACAATAGCCCAACTAGAGGACAAACTGTTCCCCAGCAGTAACAACAGATTTTAGTCTCTGCAAGTCACAGATAAAATTCACTCACAAAATCCACTCACAAAATTCACCATTAAACCCTACGGAAAGCCGAGCAATGTATGCCCCCCGCTCTATCGCTAACGTTACCCACCTAGGTGCAACACTCCCAAAACGTAGCTGCGTAGTCCTCAAAAAGAGTGCCTATGCGATCGCCACCATCGCCACCATTAGCACATTTACCACACCGGCCCTTGCAGAGTTGGGCCCAACTCCTTCCTTTCCGTCTACCTTCACAGCCCAAGGACTCGAAGAGCCCTTAGATCCCTTATCACCGCCACTAATAGAACCCTTTTCAGAACCGCCGATAGCCCCAGCAGAAAGCGCTCCTGCTGAAGATGATTTCTTCTCTCCCGAAAATTCCATCTCCGGCCCCACAGACGAAGAGATTGAATCAGAAGTTGGCGATATTCAGCCCCTGCCTCGCCCACGGCAGGCACAAACACCGCCCCAGCCAAACGGGCAGCTTTTATTGCGCTCCTCAGCCTTTACTAGCTCAAACGTCACCGGCAGTGCCCTAACCAGCACAGGCGATGCCGTCTTTTCCAACCAAGCTACTTTCATAGTCACCCCAAAGCTTGGCCCAGACACCAGGCTGATCGCCACAGCAGGCGGCGGACTCACCCGCTTCGCCAACGAAGGCGAAAACAACTACAACAGTTTGGGCATCAGCATCGGTGTGCAGCAGCGTTTTTCTGACACGACCTACGGCCAACTTGGCTGGGTAAACGATCAGTTCTACAGCATCGCCACCGGGGAAAACACTCTCTCCGATAACAGCGCTCGACTCGTCCTTGGCAGACAGGACGAACTCGCAGACAACCTACGGCTAGACACTGCCTATGAGCTGCGTGCCAGATTCACCAGTCCTGTGGAGCGGAGCCGCATTAGCAATAGTGTGAGCACTCGTTTACGGTACGATTTCTCGGCAGACTGGCAAGCCGCCCTGAGCTATCGACTCTCTTTTAGCGAATACACCCAAAATAGCCGGTCTGACACATTCCATCAGATTCAAGCCGCAACTACTTACGCACCCACAAAAGACACCTTTGTCACAGGGTTTGCCTCCTATGCCTTTGGCAACTCTTCTGCGACCAGCGCAGAGTTAGACAATCTTTCCTTCGGCATTGGCGTTGGTGTAAATCTCCCTCTGTTCTAAACGTGTAGACTGAAACGTGCAAATTAAGACGCACGGATCCTGTAGCTTATTCGGCATACAGTTCTCTCACCGGAAATACTTTCACACTCAATTCGACAGGGCGCTCTAGCTCACGTTCTAAAAAGGTCCGCACTAAACCTACTTGAGTTTCAGAAATAGATCCCACAGGCGCAGCAACTTCTAAATTTATCTGCAGGCCATCGCCCTGAGAATCTACCCGGAGTCGTCGAATATCCGTATCTCTAAAGGTCTCTGTCTTCTGGCGAATGAGGCTACCCACCAAAGTTTTCGCACGCTCTTCAATAATCAACTCCCGCATGGATAGACCCAGCGGAATTGCTAACAATACTAAAACGATAGTTGAGGCTGTTAGTCCATGTTTAGCCCGTTTTAGAGAGCCATAATCTTGCCAAATAAAGACCAGTCCGCCACTGAGAACAATGCCTGCCAAGTTCGTCATAAACAGCAGCGTAGACCCCACCGCCACATCCCTATCGCCAAAGGCAATGCCAATGCCAATGACGCTCAGCGGTGGCACTAGAGCAACTGCGATCGCAACTCCGGGCAGCGCATCAGCCACCTCCCGCCGCGTCTTTGCAAACGCGCCCGCCGCGCCCGCCGCCAGCCCAATCACCAAATCAATCAGCGTTGGCCGAGTCCGCTCCAAAATCTCAGAATTGAGCGAATTTAGCCCAATCAACTTACAGATTAAATAGGCCGTTGCGACCGTTAATAATGCCCCGGTTACAACAGATAGGCCAGAGCGCTTCAGCAATCGTCGATTGCCCATCGTAATCGCAAAAGCCACCGCTGTAATCGGTCCCATCAAAGGCGCAACAATCATCGCCCCGATGATGGCCGCCGTGCTCCCAGCAAGTAACCCCAGCGAAGAAATGACGCCAGATAAAAACAGCATCATATAGTAATTAAAAGAGGGATCTGCGCTCCGCCATAGGCTGCGGTTCAGACTTTTTAACGGCAGCGGATTATTTGCCATCCAGTGCCAATCACCGCTGTTGACCGCAAAAAATGCCGTCAGCTGCCGAGCATATCGAATCACAGGCCGATGAATACCTGACGGCAAATAATAACGTGTCAAAACCAATAGTCTCAATCGCCAAGGGTCAGGGCGATCATCTTTAGGTTTTGGGGTCGCTATGCTATCTCGCTCTTCTCGCTCATCTTCCAACCTTTTTTCTGCATCACCATCTAATGTTTTGTCTAATGCTCCGTAGACGCTCTCATAGGTTTTCCCAAATGGCTGCGGGCCAAACGGCTCATTATTGTTTTTGGGTTTAGACATGACGTTGGCCCTTCAGGAAAATCAACCTGATAAAACAATATCCTATGTAGCCTGCTTGCTATGCGAGCCTTTTGTCTAGTTAGCAACCTATGGGGCAATGCATGTGACCCACTTATTCTACCTATGTCTCAAGACTGACCCAAAGGCTACCTCAAGGCAGACGCATTTCTACTAAGAAAAAATTATTATGAAATTGTTAATCAAATGCATTGGAGAGAACTCACATGAGCATTGAAGAAAAAGCAAAAGCTGCCGCTAAAGACCTAGAGGGTAAAACTCAGGAAGCCATCGGTAAAGCAACCGACAACACAGAAGCGCAGGCCAAGGGCAAGGCAAAGCAAGCAGAGGCTTCCGCAACTAAAGCCAAAGAAAACGTCAAAGATGGCATCAAAGACGCTATCGACTAACTTCACCTAAAGCTTCACGGCAAGTGTTCTATTCCATTAGAATGCTTGCTACATGAACTGAAGAGAAAATAATTCTGTTGAAAAGCGCGGCTGCATTTGTAGTCGTGCTTTTTCTTATCTACGGTCTCTCTCAGGTGGCGTAAACCATTACAAAAGGCTACGGCCCTTATTCTATAGTTCTAAGTGCACAGTGCAGCGCAAAATATGTTTTGGTATGTGTTTAGCGTAACCGGCTGGTTGCGTCACACATCGAAACCCACCCTGTCGCTGCGCGCCACCCCTGTCTTAGTGAGCATTCCCAGCGCCGCAAAGCGACGTGGGGTCTCACCGCTCCCAAGAGGGGATTTACCTCAGACTACGACGTTTAAGGCAATCTATCGCAATCTTTAAGGTCTTTAGCCAGGACAGATCCCCTCTCGGGAGGGGTGCCCGCAGGGTGGGGTGGGTCGGTAACGTGAGCTGCCAACCGATCATTATGCTAAACACGTACATATTTTGTGCTGCGCCATAACTGTCATATTCAAACCATTAAAATCAACATAAACGCTTCGACTATCACCGATTTAAAAATGCTCTGCAGCATCTATCTTTTTCATGTTGGTGATGAAAGCTAGTTTTGGTCGCTCGCCGACTATATTTGTATCCTAGATATATAGAAAAGCGCGGAATGCATTCCGCGCTTTTCTACTCACTTAGCTTTATAGAGCGGGGGCTGTAGCCTTTTGTCGTGGCGTAAGCTAAGTGAGAGAAGCTATACAAGCCAAACAGGGGCAAATCCATGAAAGCTAGCCTAAATTACTCACTTCAAAACAACAATCAACTCTACTGGTCATCCCTGACCCTAGAGAGATTAACAGCCCTTCAGGAAAGTCTCAAATCAGGCGCTCAAAAATTGTCAAAAGAGCTTATCTCATTGTTCACAGTTTCTACAGAGCCCGTTCTGTGGAAGAGCACAGATAGCCAATCGCAAGAAGTGTGGAGCGCCTACGAAGAAAGCTCCGGGAAACGTATTCAGAACCTGTCAGAGGCAGACATGCGCATCTGGCTAGAAAATCGTCATAATCTTTGATGCCATCTCAGTTCTAAGCTGACCGTTAATAGAAAAATATCAGATGCAAAAATTCTGTTAACGTGTGTGTGGTGAACACTAAGCAAAAGTAAAAAAGGGGGGAGAACAGAAAAATGTTCTCCCCCCTTTTTTTGCTATTCGTCTTAGACAATTAGCCGTTTACCAGATTAGGAACCTGATAATATACGTTCCTAAAATTGTGGAATCATTCGTTTCGATGTCAGCTTACTTATCAATGTCAGGAACGATCTCAGGACGATTCTTTCCTTCCCAGCCGACAGGACGCTTAGAGTTGTACCAAGCGATAGAACCGATGACAATGGCCGCCAAAAAGCCGACAATTCCTACCGTAGTCAACGAAAATGCGTAGGGTGTCGATTCGACAGATGCTTCAAGCAATAAAATCATACAGGTATCCTCTTGATTAAGATGCTCTAAGCTTACAAAAAACAAAGAGCCTACAGCATCTTCCCCTCTGTAGAATCTACGTATCTCTTTAGAGCGAGATTTTTCATAACAACAGGTTCCTCTTTTTGCTCTAGTCAAACAAAAAGAGGAACCCCAAATACGAGGCTCCTCTTTCGGGCTAATTATACATTAGCTGCGCTATAAAACCTATACGGTAGCTGGCGTTCTCAAGTCCGTTTCTCTCTGGCCGCTTGGAGAAATGCCATTTCCTTCCAAGAAGGAGCGCAGCATCCAAGCCATCTCTTCATGCTGTTCCATGATGCCAGTCAAAAAGTCCGCTGTACCTTCGTCGTGATACTTCTCACCACAGTCATCAATGTGACCTCTCAAGTTGCGAATCACCTGCTCATGGTCACTAACCAGTCGGCTCACCATATCTTCTGCAGAAGGCAAGTCACCCGGATGTTCGCGCAGCGTAGCACTCTCCAAAAAGCCTTTAGCCGTGCCAATAGGGTAGCCGCCCAGCATACGAACACGCTCTGCGTACGCATCAATGTTGGCGCTGATGGTCATGTAGTGCTCATCCCACAGCTCATGTAGTGTTCTAAACTGAGGGCCAATCACATCCCAGTGGTACTTTTTAGTTTTGATGACTAGCAGGTACGCATCAGATAGATTTTGGTTCAACAGAGTAACAACGCTCTGTCTTTGTTCGTCGGTAAGACCGATGTTAATAGATTGCATGTGTTATTTCCTTCAATAGGCTTCTTTTACATATCACCAAAAAATCAGTGGGAAATCGTCTATCTAGAGAAACGTTTTGTATCCATGAACTAATGCCTCCTTTGATAGAGTGCAGCTAATGAAGTGCAGCCAGATTAAGCTCCTTTTTACACGCTATGGAGAAATACTGTAGAGACACTTCACGCCTGTTTAGAGTTCTGCTTCACAAAGCAAAAATAAGCTGAAGTCTTTCCAAAACGCTGTATCTCTTGTAGGTATGTCACATCGCATTTGGGCCTTTAGGCTTTACTGTAATGTAGATATTTTTAGCCATCTACTTAGCCTCAGGTATTTCTTTTGATGAAAGGTCTCAGACTCGCTCTTTCTACAGGCGCGGCGCTGCTGCTCGTGTCTGGACTGTCCTTTCCAGCCAAGGCTCAAACGGTCTCTCAAGATGGCCCTCAAGGTGGCTCTCGAGGTGGCTCTCGAGGTGGCTCTCGGACGCAGCCAGCTGAAAGTACCTGCCCCCATATTCCCAATGCTAGCTCATACGATGTCATTGTCTTTGGAGACGAAGTGCCAGGGGTGATGAGTGCGCTCAAGGTAAAAAGAGAGCTACGCAGTCGGCGGCACAGCAGTCGGGTGGCCCTAGTGACAGAAGCCAACACTCAAAATGGCATCGGTGGGCATCTGGTAAGAGGGGGGCTGGCCTATTTAGATCGCAACCAGGTCCCAACTCATCTGCGATCGCTCTATGGCATTTTTGGCCAACCAAGCCGTCTCTATCGAGAGTTTCTTAGATTAGGCCAGGTAGACACCATTGCCCTAGACCGATTTACACTCTCCCAGCGTTTTCAGCAGGCACTGGCAGCGGCCAATATCGACATCATCGACAACGCCGATTTAGGCACGGTGCAAATATCAGAAACGCTCGTATGTGCCTTTGATGCCAGCGGTGAAACTTACCAGGCAAGCTACTATATCGATGCGAGCCAAAGTGGAGAGCTAGCAACAGCCAGCGGCGTCGAAATGATGCAGGGCTTGGAGGCCTTGGGCCTGCCCGATAGCGCATTGAGCCTAGGCCTCATTTTAGACTTTTACGATGTCACTATCGATCAGTTCAAGGCCGTCGAAGCAACGCTGATCAACCGATATTTTGACCCCAGAGATTCGGCAGCGCAAGAGTGGCTGACGGTAGCCAGCGGCGGTGATACCGTAAGACGTCAATATCTTCTACAGAGTCTGATTGACTATCAGCGTCAGCCAAAGCTGCTCTATCAGGGGACTTCTGATTCTGCCGATGTGCGATCGCTGGCCCTTAGCATTATGGTGCACGGCTGGCTGGGCCAACCCTACGATATCCAGTCCTCCGGTTTCTTATTCGACCGGGCCAATATTGCCATCTTTGAAGACCGCCTCAGCTTCAACGCCCTACTGTTCTATGCCAACTCTGAAGAAGCCCGCCAGCTAAGCATCTCTGGCGCACAGCCCACGCCAGAAATGATGGCCATCGCCAACGAGGTCAAAGATCTGTTTGAGCGAGTCGGCGTCCCCCGCGTCGAAATCATGGACGAGCTATACGTTCGCAATGCCGGCCAGCTCGCCAACCCAGTAGATGAGCTATCGGCCACACTCATGGCAGCAGGCGGCATCTCAGGATCAGACGCCCTCGGCACTTTTGGCTATCACCTAGACGACAGAGGCGGCATCGAAGGCCTAGAAGAACAGGTCGATGAGTCCGTGCTTCGCCTGTTCAACTTTGAGCAAATGCCCGTTTTTAACTACGGCTTTCGTCACACCCTACCCATAGAAAAAGAAAATCTGGCCGTGCTTGGTCCAGCCTCTGGTTTTGGTGGACTCGGTACTACCGCAGGTCGCATTGTTGAGTTCAACGTCAGCGTTGGCGAAGGGCTAGCGATCGCCATTGCTAAATCAGCCGCTGAAAATCGGTCATTACAATCAATTACCAATCAAGAAGTGCGTCAGTCCCTCGGTTACCGACCAGCCGTCTACGGCTACCGAACCGATAGCTTTAGGGCCATCTCTAGTCTAGAACGACGTTTCAGAGGCACAAATTATGAACAAGTCTATCTAGCGCAAGCACAGTCTTTCTTGAGCCAGGGCAATTTTGCCGAGGCCAGCCGTACCCTCTCTCGTGCCCTCACACTCAATCCACGAAATGCCGAGGCCTATGCCCTCAGAGGCACTATCCGATTAAACTCACAAGATTTTGAGCGCGCCCACGCAGACTACACTGAAGCGGTTCGTATCGCCCCAGAGCTTTTTGAAGCCTATCTGTATCGCGGTTATCTTAATACGTTTGAGCAAGACTACTCAGCTGCCATGTCAGACTTTAATCGGGTTCTACGACTCCAGTCAGACTCCGCCGAAGCTGAATTCGGTAAAGCCTTTGCCCGCGCGTTTCAGCAAAACATCTTAAGTGGCGGCAGCGGTGTCAGCGAAATGCTTCCCTGGCTCAACGACACCATTCGTCGCCAACCTGATTTTGCCGCCGCCTACGTCGTTAGAAGCATTGCCCAAGCCCAGCTTGGAAATATAGAACAGTCACAGATAGACCTTGAACAGGCGATCGCCCTCCAACGCGCCCAAGGCACTCCCAGTCCAGCATCTAGTTCCCTCTCCCTAAGTTTCTGAAGCTGCGGTTTGCCTGTCTCTGGTTCGCCTGTTTCTGGTTGGCCCGTCTCTAGCTTGCCTCTTCCTAGTTCGCCTACCTCTAAAGTCTCTTAAACCGTTCTTTGAGCGCTGCCGGGTCAGTCGAGTCATGCGCACTATCTTTTGACTTCTTCAATGTGCCATCGTCCTTAGCCACCTTTGGGTTCACAGCCGAACGACGCTTGAGAATAGGTTGGGCCCCTGTGTTTCTAGCTGGCGAGTGAGTAGTCCCTTTCGAGCCAGACGGTTGACGCTTTTCATGCTGTTGCCGACCGGATGGCTGCCGCCCTGCACTATCGCCTTTCTCACTATCGCCTTTCTCACTATCGCCCTTCTCACTATCCATGCGCATACTCAGCCCGATGCGCTTTAGACTCTCCTGAATCTCTAAAACCTTAACCCTAACGACCTGACCAACTTGAACAATCTCTTTCGGGTCTGATACAAATCGATTCGCCATTTGGGACACGTGCACCAGCCCATCTTGGTGCACCCCAATATCGACAAACGCGCCGAAGTTGGCCACATTAGTGACCACACCTTCTAGCACCATGCCCTCTTTTAAGTCTTTAATTTCATTGATGCCCGCAGCAAACTGCGCATAGGTAAATTGCGCTCTAGGGTCACGACCGGGCTTTTCTAATTCGCTCAAAATGTCTTTGAGTGTCGGTTCTCCGACATCCTCACTCACATACTGTTTTAGCGCTAACTGCTGAAATTTTTCGGCAGCCTTAGGAATCTCTTTAAGCGGTATCTCCAAGTCTTTCGCCATTTGTTTGACCAGGCCATATCGTTCAGGATGCACCGCTGTATTATCCAGTGGATTATCGCCCCCGCGAATGCGTATAAATCCCGCAGCCTGTTCGTATGCCTTGGGGCCCAGCTTACTTACCTTGAGTAGTGATTTACGATCTCGAAACCGCCCCTGCGCATCGCGAAAACTCACAATATTATTGGCAATTGCTGGACTTATGCCAGACACATATTGCAGCAGCTCCCGCGACGCCGTGTTTAGATCGACCCCTACATAGTTCACGCAGCTTTCCACCGTGTCATCTAGCTTTTGCTTTAGCCGCTTTTGATCTACGTCGTGCTGATACTGGCCCACCCCAATAGATTTTGGATCAAGCTTAACTAGTTCTGCCAGCGGATCTTGCAGCCTACGGGCAATGCTAATCGCACCTCGTACGGTAATATCTAGCTCCGGAAATTCGGCGATCGCAGTCTCACTTGCCGAATAAATAGATGCCCCGGACTCATTGACAATCACCCTTACAGGCGGTGTTGCTAATCCACTAATGACTTCACCAACAAATTCATCCGTTTCACGACTTGCAGTCCCATTACCAATCGCAATTAGCTGAATACCGTGGGTTTCTATGAGCCGCGTCAATATTTTGACCGCATCCATCCGATGGCCTTTACCAGAGTGTGGATACATCGCCTGATATTCCAGAAACTGTCCAGTTTCGCCGATAGCCGCAACCTTGCAGCCCGTACGAAACCCTGGATCTACTCCCAGCGTAGGCTTGAGTCCCGCAGGCGCAGACAGTAAAAGGTTCTGCAAATTCTCCGCAAATGTCGCAATAGACTCATCGTCGGCCCAGGCCTTTTTCTCCGCAATGACCTCATTTGTCAAAGAGGGCTTCATCAGTCGATTAAAACCATCCTTCACCCACTTACCATAAAAATCCTTCAGCCCCCGATTCAATGACTTTAGCTGCGTTCCTAGCAAATACGCCAGCACCTCAGCCTCATCAAAATCCAGCGAAAGCTTGAGAATCCCTTCCTTACTTCCTCGCAAAAGTGCGAGCAAATTGTGAGGCGCTATTTTGCCGACAGCATTTTGATAGTTTCGATACATCTCGTACTTCGTGCTTCCTTCAGAGTGCTCGCCCTTAATCCTTGAGATAAAACAGCCCTTTCGCAGCAAAAATTGTCGCACATATGCTCTTAGCGCAGCCTGTTCGGCCATCCGCTCTGCCAAAATATCAGCAGCGCCTTGCAGTGCTGCTTCTACCGTTGAAATCTCCTCTGTTAAATATGGTTTTGCTACCTGTGCAAGTGTTGGCACAGACGACTGTTGTCCGTTATTGAGATCTGATATTTTGGTCGCCAGCGGCTCTAGGCCGTTTTCTTTTGCAACAGTGGCTCTTGTTCGGCGCTTTGGCTTGTAGGGCAGATACAAATCTTCTAGTGCTGTCTTGCTCTGACATTGCTCAATCTGCGCTTGTAGCGCTGGTGTGAGCGACTCTTGCTTGCCAATGACCTCTAAAATCGTCTTTTTTCGTGCAGCTAGTTCATTCAGGTAGTTATTTTGCTCCAAAATCTGCCGCAGCTGAACCTCATCTAGTTCTCCTGTGCGTTCCTTCCGGTAGCGAGCGATAAATGGCACCGTTGCCCCTTCCGAAAACAGGGCTAAAGCGGCCTCTACCTGAGAAACACGAACTGAAAGGGCTTGGGCAATAATCTGAGCTGCATTCATAACGATGCTAGTGGTATTGGCTCGAATTCTACCACTCCTCAAAAGGGTCGGCATAAAAAATAAGGTATCGATAGTGCTAGCTATCAATACCTTATAAAATAGCGTTTTTTCTCCAGCGTTTCACCCAATAGGCACACATCTACTCA
>JBCBKQ010000109.1:0-18385 GCA_038521595.1 Cyanobacteria bacterium J06627_28
ACTTCTCCAATCAGGAGTCTAAGGTGTACGACATTCGCCCACTTCTCGAAAAAGAGATGTTTGCGCCTTTACAAAATATTGCCTTCTTCAAAAATTTCAAAATCGAGTCTGGCGGTTACGCGCTTGTCTGGAATGAAGAAATCGACATCAGCGAATACGAGTTATGGAAAAACGGGATACCCGCACACAAAGAAGACGGCAACGTCCATAAGCTATTTGAAAAATATGCTGAGAAAGCAAATTCTGATAAGTTCGATACAGTCCTGGCCCGCATGCCAGACGTCCTACCAATAGAAAGCGACAAGATATAGAGTTTGTGTAAATGCTGCTAAAGCTCGTTTATGCGCCAAAGCGCTCTAAGAGGTGGTTCTATTCATTTGCTATACTAAAAAGCTGCACTCGCTTTGCGCTCGCCGCCCTTCCCTTATATGCAGCCAACCGATCCTGATAAGTTTTCCGCCAAAGCCTGGGATGCCATTGTAGAAGCCCAGGATGTGGCTCGGCGCTTTCGGCAGCAGTACTTGGAGGTGGAACATGTCACGTTAGCCCTGCTGGAGCAGGCGGGTCAGGCAGACGTGATTTTGTCAAAGGCGGGGCTGTCGCCAGAGCAGATTTTACAAGAGCTAGAAACCTTTGCGAAGCGGCAGTCGCGAGTGCGGGTGGCGGTCGATAGCAATTTGTATTTGGGCAAAAGCCTAGATCGAATGCTGGACGCGGCAGAAGGAGCCCGGCTAAATCTACAGGATGAGCTGATTGAGGTCGATCATCTGCTGATTGGCTTTGTGGAAGATGAGCGGATTGGCAGACGGCTACTGCGCGGCTTTGATGTAGATACATCTCACATCATGCAGGCGATTAAGACACTGCGATCGCCTACAAAAACCGAAGACGGTCAACCTACAGCAGCCTTAGCGGGTGGGTTAGGCAGCGGAGAAGAAGAGTATCCAGCGCTTAATCAGTATGGGCGAGATCTGACGGCAGAGGCGCGGGCTGGCAAGCTAGATCCGGTAATTGGGCGTGATGAAGAGATTCGCCGGGTAATTCATGTGCTGTCGCGGCGCACAAAGAATAATCCCGTGCTGATTGGGGAACCGGGAGTGGGTAAGACTGCGATCGCAGAAGCCCTCGCCCAGCGCATTATCAATGGCGACGTGCCCGAATCTCTTAAAAATCGAGTCCTGATTTCACTAGACGTCGGTAGCCTCATAGCAGGTGCAAAATACAGAGGGCAGTTCGAAGAGCGCCTACGGTCTGTCTTGGCAGAGGTCATCGACTCAGGCGGCCAGGTTGTCCTATTTATTGATGAATTGCACACTGTTGTAGGTGCAGGCGCAGGTGCCAATAATGTAGACGCTGGAAATATTCTGAAGCCAGTACTCGCACGAGGCGGCTTGCGCTGTATCGGAGCCAGTACGCTAGATGAATACCGTAAACACATTGAAAAAGACACCGCGCTAGAGCGGCGGTTTCAGCAGGTGTATGTGGGTCAGCCCAGCGTGGAAGATGCGGTGTCGATTTTGCGCGGGCTTAAAGAACGCTATGAAGTGCACCATGGCGTCACTATTTTGGACTCAGCGCTGGTAGCGGCTGCGACGCTGTCTGACAGATATGTGAGCGATCGCTTCCTCCCAGACAAAGCCATTGATCTCATCGACGAAGCCGCCGCCAAGCTCAAAATGGAGATCGACTCCAAGCCAGAAGAGCTAGAAATTATTGATCGACGGCTGATGCAGCTAGAGATGGAAAAGCTATCTCTAGAAAGTGAGAAAGCCGCAGGCTCAAGCAATCGCACCTCTAAACAGCGCCTTGCAGGCATAAAGCAAGAGATAGAAACACTCTCCGCAGAACAAAAAGTGCTCGATCAACAATGGCACACAGAGAAAGAGACTTTAGATGCCATTACAGAACTAAAAGAGGAAGAAGAACGCACGCGGTTGCGAATGAATCAGGCTGAGCGTGCAAATGATTTGGAGCGTGCTGCGCAGCTAAAATATGGCCGATTAGAAGAGATTCAACAGGAGCTAGATGCCCTAGACGTTAGTCAACAAGACTTGCAGGCAAAGGGACTAACGATGCTGCGCGAGCAGGTGAGTGAGGCAGACATTGCAGAAATTGTGGCCCGATGGACAGGCATTCCCGTCAACAGATTGATGGCCTCAGAGCGTCAAAAGCTTCTTCAGCTAGAGAGTCATTTACATGAGCGAGTCATTGGTCAAGGAGAAGCGGTCACTGCCGTGTCAGCAGCGATTCGCCGTGCCCGTGCAGGCATGAAAGACCCTGGTAGACCCATTGGCTCTTTTCTCTTTATGGGGCCAACGGGCGTGGGAAAAACAGAACTCGCCCGTGCCCTGGCCGCCTTTTTATTCGATACCGAAGAAGCGCTCGTGCGACTAGACATGTCTGAATATATGGAGAAGAATTCAGTCTCTCGCTTAGTCGGTGCGCCTCCTGGCTACGTAGGATATGAAGAAGGTGGCCAGCTTTCTGAAGCCATCAGACGACGTCCTTATTCTGTTGTTTTACTTGACGAAGTTGAAAAAGCCCATGCAGATGTGTTCAACATTCTGTTGCAAGTGCTGGATGATGGGCGCATTACAGACTCGCAGGGTCGCACGGTAGATTTTCGCAATACCGTGATAGTAATGACGAGCAATATTGGTAGTGAGCACATTTTGGATGTGGCTGGCGATGATACTCAGTTTGAAGAGATGGAGGAGCGGGTCATGGGGGCGCTGCGATCGCACTTCCGCCCAGAATTTCTCAACCGCATTGACGACACCATCCTCTTCCACGCCCTCAGCAAAAAAGAGCTACGCAGCATTGTCACCATTCAGCTCAAACGAATCTATCGCCTGCTAGCAGACCAAAAAATCAACCTGGAAATGTCCGAGCCTGCCATCGATTTTGTCGCAGACAAAGGCTACGACCCAGCCTATGGCGCCCGTCCGCTCAAGCGAGCCATTCAGCGCGAACTCGAAAACCCCATTGCCACACTCATTTTAGAAAATACCTTTACGGAAGGCAGCACCCTCAAAATTGGCACGAGCAAAGCCAATGGCCTCACCTTCAAAATAAAAGAAGCTAAGCCAGAGCCCACTGAAGAAATCGCTGAAGGCTCTACTGAGAAGGGAAATAAACAGACAGAAAAAGAAAATCCTGAGACAGAAAGAGAAGCGGTAGCGACAGCCTCTGAGTAACCACAGGCATCTGCTCCAAAATGCAGCCAAGCATCCAGAACATAGCTGTGTCCAAAACATAGCTGTGTCCAAAACATAGCCAATTAATCTGTAGCGCTATAGTGGGGATTCATAGTCTTAAGCGAAGTTATGATTGCGCAGGCCTCCAATATTCAAATGACGCTAGAAGAGTATCTAACCTTTGAAGAACAGAGCTCAACAAAGCATGAATATATAGACGGTAAAGTCTATGCCATGGCTGGCACGACAGATAGCCACAATACTATTGCTCAAAACATACTAATCGCACTGAGGCTGCACTTGAGAGGATCTGAGTGCGAGGTGTACATGGCCGATATCAAAGCTCAATTAGCACACAGAAGGAACTACTACTATCCTGATGTCATGGTCACTTGCGACCCTTCAGACAGGCTCAGCGCTCAATCCAAACGTCATCCAAAACTAATTGTTGAAGTGCTTTCTGATTCGACAGAAGGCTTTGATAGGGGCGACAAATTTATAGACTATCAAACGTTTGAAAGCTTGGAAGAATATGTTCTGATAAATACTCGACGCAAGCGAGTAGAGATTTTTCGCCGAGCAGAAGGTGGCCTCTGGGTGCTACAGCTTTACAACGAAAGTGAAAACACATCTGAGACGATAGTCGAACTCAAAAGCGTTGGGCTTTGCGTGTCGCTTTCTGAGCTGTACGCTGACGTTCGCCTTGAAAACGCCGAAGAGAACGCCGAAGAAAATACCGAAGAAAACGCCGAAGAAAACGCCGAGGCAAAGACTTAAACAGACACCGAAGCAGAGACTAAAACAGATCCTGCAATTGATTGACTAAACCGCGCGATAGGTAAAGTTAATCGTAGCCCACTGGGTCATATCTAGCGTGTAGGCGTCGGTTTCGTCGTCTTGGCTGATGTCAGAAAGCAATGATTTGACCACATCTAACGGCTCAGGCATCGGATTGATTCGCGTTCCGCCGTTGTTGATGGCCACTCGCAATGTTTCAAAGGTGTTAGTCAGCGGCTGAGTTGTACAGACGACGTAGGTTTCTACAGGGCCGGTTGGTGCTTCGATAGCCCAATCTAGCTCGGCACTTGGGACGGCAACGGAAGTGCCTGGTGCGATGCTGGCACCCATAAATTTGGGCGGTGATTCTGTACCGACCTCAGCAGCTGTGGCATCCACAGGGTCTGGCTCTGCCACAGGGCAAAAGGCAGATAGTCGCTCTCTCGGATCAACATTGATCAAGGTGTAGTAGAGGGGCGTCTCGCCATCATTAAAAATTCGATAGCGCACTCGGCTACCCACCGCAATTTCAGGGATCAGCGATCTAGATTGAGGGTCTTGCTGCTGAGTCGAAAAGGTCTTGCGGCTAATCAGCAGCGTGTTTTCTTTTGGGTCTACGCGCTCTAAAGTAACGCGGACGGGCAGTTGAGAGGCCGCCCTGTTTTCACTAAGGCGCAGAACTTTTAGGGCCATCAGCGCTTGCAGTTTGCTGCTGAGCCGGGCGATCGCAGGCTTAATGGCCTCGTCTTGATTCGCCATGGTGCCTGGAATGAGCGATCGCGTCAAAGAAAACAGCCCATAGCCAACCGTTCCAGGTAGCTCCTGTGCAGGATCAGCCTCGGGTTCCGGTGCGGGAAACGTTTCGGCCTGAGACAGCTTCGTCGGATTTAAGCTAGCTGTCAGTGTTTCAGCGCCACTGTCTATGGGCTTACCCAATAGACAATCGGCAGGCAAATTTGTATCAGAGGTGGAGCTCACAAATGTCAGACCCGACAGCGCACTGGTGGCATCTACCCGCTCAATCCGCTCTAGGCGACTGTCAAGTGCAACAATCAGATCGAGATTTTTGGGTAGCGCTCTGATGGCTTCGTAAACGGGTTGACCAACCTTTAGAGGTGCACCATCGTTACCGGCATCGCTGGCAAGTTTGGCTTTTACCGTTAGGCCATCACGCGATCGCACCTTAAGCCGTCTGCCACCACTCACCACCACCGTCGGCGTACTAAAGTAAGCCAGCACCCTCGGCGGCATTCCGCCAAACCAAATGGTAGCCGTTTTACCATCGTTACTCACATCGGTAATGACGCCCTCGCCTCGGGTGTCATTGAGTAATGGTGTGCTGTAGAGCGGGCTTGATTTTTTATTGGCCGCGACTAAAACGGGTTGCTGATTGCTGCCGCCCCAGCGAGAGAGCATTTCTTGCGATCGCGCTACCGCAATCTCTTCGGTCACTGGCGCGGGCGCGGACCACAAATACTGCGTCAGCACATAGGTAAATGCACCTGCATTAAAGTCGTTCCACGGGCGCTCTAGCACCACATCGTCTAGGTTCGCACCTCGAATGAGCGTGCCGGGGAAAGGCTCAGATTCTTTGGCTAGGCGTTGATTAGAGAGCAGTGGAAACGGGGCCGGTAGCTGACCTGTGACGACTTCTGATCGGGCGCGCGATCGCAACCCACCAGAGAGCGGCACCGCAATATCCACAAACCCCGCATCTAAAACAGTCGTGATATTCTTCGTCTTAACCTGCTTCAGCAGCGTTTTAAGCTCTTGCTCAGAAATATCATTAAAAGTAGGCCGCTTTTCTGTCGGCAAAAAGCCATCTACCGGCACAAGCGATCGCTGCATCGCTTGCCCACCCGTCAAATCAGAAATGCGCACCTGCGCACCATAACCGCTAAAGTGCACCACCACCGTATCGCCCGCCGTCGCCTGATCAATCAAATGATCAACCACAGCCCGATAAATCCCTTCCCGAGTTGCCCGCTCGTCCGTCAGCACAACAATGTCAGCAGGATCAAAGCCAAACCGATGAATCAGCAGCGCTTTTTGCAGTGCCACATCTGTCTTACAGCCTGCTAGCTTGCCCGTCCCCAACTGGCCCGACGGCAATGCATCCTCAGGATACTTATCAATACCTATCAATAGCGCTAGCTTGCGTCCACTGTCTGCTGCCAGCGCCTGAGAATAATCCTTCGCCTTCTCTGAAATACCCAAAGCTGCTGCCGCATTCACAGACAGTTCACTGAGCCCTAGCGCCGCCATGACGGCCCCGGTTCCCTGCAAAAATGCTCGACGGCTGAGCCCTTGTTTTTGCCGTTCGCTAGACTCCATCGAAGAACTCACAGACCCTTCACCCTTTTGTCTCGTTCTTAAGCTTAAAGCCCCACTGCCCTATAAAGCATGAGGCTCCAAGCTATTCACGCTTATATTCTAAGCGGTTTGCATCGCCTTAATCAGCTCAGCAGCGACTTCCGGACGAGAAAACTCCGGGGGTGGCTGCTTGCCATCGCGTAGCATCGCGCGGACCTTTGTACCCGAGAGGTGGATGCGCTCTTCTGGCGTAGCCGGACTCGTCTTAGTCGTCGCCATAGTGCTTGTGCGAGTGCAGTAAAAGGCGTGCTCGAACTTCATCGCGGTAATGCCCAGCTCACCGGGTTCAAACTCGTCGAAAATCGCCTGCGCATCGTAGGTGCCATAGTAGTCACCCACACCAGCATGGTCACGACCCACAATAAAGTGCGTGCAGCCATAATTCTTACGGATTAGCGCATGAAAAATCGCCTCACGGGGTCCCGCATAGCGCATGGCAGACGGATTAATCGCCAAAATTACGCGCTCTTTAGGAAAGTAATTTTCCATCATGATTTCGTAACAGCGCATCCGCACATCAGCAGGGATGTCGTCACTCTTAGTGGCCCCTACCAACGGGTGCAAAAAGAGGCCATCCACGGTTTCTAGCGCACACTTTTGAATGTACTCATGGGCCCGGTGAATCGGGTTACGGGTTTGGAAGCCGACAACCGTTTTCCAGCCACGCTCTTGAAACTGCTTACGAGACTCAGCCGGATCAATCTGATAGCTAGGAAACAGGGGATGGGCATCGCGCTCTAGCAGCCACACATCACCCGCAAGGTTAATGGGCCCTTGGTCATAAACAACCTTCACGCCAGGATGGGCCTCTTCGTCTGTGCGATAGACGTTGATCGCTTCCTTCTTTTTGTCGTAGGTGTACTTTTCGCTGAGTTCAAGCACACCAATGAAGCGGCCTGTCTCATCATCGAGGCGCACCTGCTGACCAATCTCCAGCGGCGCTGCTACGTCTTCTGCGACGGAAAGCGTTACCGGCACAGACCAGGGCACACCACTAGCTAGGCGCATATCAGTCACGACAGGGTTATAGTCTGCCTCACCCATAAACCCTGTAATCGGGCTAAAGCCACCAATGGCAATCATGACCAAATCAGAAGCGGCTCGCTTGTCTAGGGTGACTTTAGGCAGGCTGTCTGCCTTCGCCAAAAAATCTTTCTTTTGCTCTGGGCTCGCCAGGCGATTAATCAACGTCCCGCCGTGGGGCGCAATCGTCTCGTTCACTTCACTCAAGGTTTGTATCCTCTTTTACTGCGTCTTTGTTTTGATCTGCGTCTTTACGTAGGAAAAGTTGCTACTGCAATACATCACACATACGTGCATCACAGAGTCACAAAAGGTAGATCTAGCAATCGGTTAGGCGGGCTCAACCGGACTTACCGGCTCAATAATACCGCCCCCCAGCACTCTTCCATTACTTTCGTACCAGACAGCGGCCTGTCCGGGCGTTACTCCAAACTGAGATTCATCAAAAATTATTTTTACACGAGCTGTACCGTCAGTACTCTCTTGAGCATCGGCAATCGGAATAATCGTTGCGCCCACCGCCTGCGAACGGTAGCGAATCTGCACCTCAGCCGCAATAGGCCCACTCGGCGGCGCAATCGAGACCCAGTTCACCCGGTGCACAGTGCAATCAGGCGAAGTCACACTGTCTCGCTCACCTACGACCACTTGATTACGACCCACATCTAAACTCACCACGTATAACGGATTAGGCGCGGCAATACCCAGCCCTCGGCGCTGACCAATCGTATAGTGATGAATACCCTCATGCTGACCCAGCACAGCCCCCTTGGTGTCAACGATGTCACCGGGCTTAGGCGCAAGAAACTTATCCAGAAAGTTTCTCATTGAGCCGTGCTGCTCGATTAGGCACAGATCTTGGCTTTCGGGTTTGTCTGCGGTGTGCAGCCCCAGCTCAGCCGCAATCTTGCGAGTCTCGGGCTTTGTGGTTTCGCCCAAGGGAAATTTGGTCGCAGCCAAGTGCGCCTGAGACAGGTCGTAGAGAAAGTAGGACTGATCTTTATTGCGGTCTATTGCTCGGCGCAGCTCGTAGCGGCCTGTTTCTGCATTCTGCGTGATGCGAGCATAGTGACCTGTCGCAATATAGTCTGCACCTAGCTCATGGACCGCGTACTCCAGCATGGGACCAAATTTAACCGTGCTGTTGCACTGTGAGCAGGGCAGCGGTGTTACACCTTGCGAGTAGCCCTCTACAAGGTAATTCACGATGTACTTTTCAAACACTTCGCGCGAGTCAACCACTTTATAGTCGAGGCCGAGTTCTTCACACAGCTGGGCCGCATCGGTCATACCTTCTGAGCAACATTGCCCCTTTCCCTTCATCAGCCAGAGCGTGAGGCCAGTTACCTCATGACCTTGTTTTTTCAAAATAGCGGCTGTTACGGAGCTGTCTACTCCGCCGGACAGGCCGACGACGATTTTGCTCATGGCGGATTTAATAGCTTGCTGTGTAGTGCAGTCAGTCAGAACACCTTCAGGCTAGCACTCACGGCTGCTATTGATTTAAACGAGTAAAATTTGATTGTGTTTGCCTGACTTCTTTTATCGAGCAGCCTATGCGAGCATAAAATTAATATAGTTCACCCCTTTGGCTTCTTCCATGTCGTCAGCAGTCGCCTCCAGACCCGCAACCGAGAAACTCACCACCTATTTTCGCTGTATCGCAGGCTGCTCGGCCAAGCATTCTATCTATGACATTCTCTACACCTGCCCCTCCTGCGGCAGTCTGCTAGAAGTCCACCATGAGAGAGAGCCGCTCAAAAAGAAGGACGCCAGCGAATGGAAGCAGCTGTTTGACTCCCGCGCTAGCACGACAAACTGGCCCTACGGCAGCGGTGTTTGGGGTCTACGGGAGTGGGTGATTCCCTCCCTCCTAGATGACAATGTCATTAGTATGTTCGAGGGCAATACAAACCTATTTTGGGCTGAGCGGCTAGGGCAAAAGCTAGGCCTGCCTGACCTATGGATTAAGCTATGCGGCAATAGCCACACAGGCAGCTTTAAAGACCTCGGCATGACGGTACTCGTCAGCGTCGTTAAGCAGATGATGGCGCAAGGAAGCCCGGTCAAAGCCGTGGCCTGCGCGAGTACAGGGGATACGAGTGCAGCTTTAGCGGCCTATGCGGCCTATGCTGGCATTCCCGCTGTTATTTTCTTACCTGCGGGTAAGGTCAGCACTGCGCAACTGATTCAGCCGGTTTCTAACGGTGCCCATGTGCTGGCACTCGATACAGACTTTGACGGCTGCATGAAAATCGTCAAACAGGTCACCGAAGACAATTCAATTTACCTAGCAAACTCAATGAACAGTTTGCGTATTGAAGGACAAAAGACGGTCGGCATTGAAATTGTCCGCCAGTTCAATTGGGAAGTGCCAGATTGGATCATTATTCCGGTTGGCAACTTAGGCAACATCAGCGCCCTCTACAAGGGCTTTCAGCTGATGATTGATCTGGGCCTAATTAACCGAATGCCCCGACTTGTGGCCGCACAGGCAGCGCAGGCCAATCCGTTCTACGAATCGTTTAAGAATGGGTTCAAAGATAAGGTCAGTAAAACAGCACAAGAGACCCTAGCCAATGCCATTCGCATCGGCGATCCGGTTAGCTATGACAAAGCGGTGAAAGCCGTGCAAGAAAGCAATGGCATCGTAGAGCAAGCCACCGAAAATGAGCTAGCCGCTGCCGCCGCCGAAGCTGACCTCACAGGCATGTTTACTTGCCCTCACACGGGCGTCGCCCTAGCCGTGCTCAAAAAGCTGCTTAAGCAGGGCGTTATTAAATCCCATGAGAAAACGGTCGTCATCAGCACCGCTCACGGTCTGAAGTTTACAGACTTCAAGGTGGGCTACCACGAATCTACGCTGGAAGGTGTCAACAGCGAATTTCCAAACCCTGCGGTACACCTTCCTGCTGATGCGGATGCTGTGAAAGCTGAGATTGCGAAACGGCTGAGTTAATCCAACTCAAGCTGATTTGCCACCTGAGCTAGATGCTAGGAAGCTCGTAACCGTCTTCTTCTAGCTCAGTGAGGATTTCTTGAGCAAGGTTGAACCCCCAAGCTTGCCCAGCCGCAAAGCTCTCTTCCAAAATGATGGGCGTTTTGGCGATGACAGTTTGACCGATGGGCGTTTGATAAAACTCAAGCAGCGCTGCCACTTCTTCTGATGTGTAGTGCCGCGCATAAATGGGCACGACCAGTGCATTGAGTTCGTCATAATCGACTTTTTCGACGAAAGTATCCCACCATATATCTGGTACATCCGGAGCCATCTGCCTGAACTGCGCAACCATCGAGTTCAGCACCAGCTCGTTTGAGCCAGGCGGATTGGTGAGGGCGATGAGTTCTTCGATTTGGGTACGGTGGGCGGGTGAAATTTCAAGTGCACCGTTATCAGGCTCACTAAGCTCCAGTGCGCCGTTATCGGGCTCGCCAGTGTCAGGCGCGGTGGGATTTGAGCTGTCTACTTCCTCAACGTTGGCCTGAGTGAGGTGAACGGTAGTAGGCGAAAGGAGCGACTCTGCTAGTACCGGAGAAGCGGCCAATGCAACGCTACAACCAACGCTGAAAATCGTGGCAAGCTTTTTGATCATGGTGATGTTTCTCAATGGTTAAATACGGTCTGTATCACTGTAGCTTTTTTGACAAAGGCTACGGTGAAGTGAGTTGTGATGAATCAGTCACAACTCACCAGCTCGCAAGCCGGAAGCTTTAGCTGAGCCGAGGACTTGCCATTAGCATCACTGATTTGCAGCTGCATTCCGTATTTTTCATCCGTGTTGGTATGAATTGTGAGGTCGGTAGCTGTCGCGAATGAACGTAAGCCTTCGCTGGCCGTTATGGATTTTGGCAGCGAAAGGGTCATAGCAGTAACGTCATATAGACCTGCCCAGTGCTGCAAATTGCCACGGCGCTCAGCTGGCCAGTCTTTGGGCGCGGTGCTACCGATGCCTTGAAATAAGAAAGGTTCGTGTGGGTCATCACTGCTAGTCAGCACGGGTACAGAGAGGCCAGCAGGCAAATAAGGCGGGCGAAAGGGCCAAGTTGGGGCTGATACGTTTGGGGTGTCCTTTTGTTCTCTCCAGGCGATGCCAAAGGGACAAGTTGGCTTGGTTTTCCACTGCGATCGCGCATACAATCCGGTTCTTTTAATCAACGGACTCTGCGCGTCTGTAGGGTCGTTGACCGTCAACAGTTCCAAAAATAGATTATCAAACGCAAAACAAACGTTTTCAGTGCCCTGGCCAGGATGCTGTCGCCGATAGATTTCTCTCAGGCCTTGCTCGGTGAGTTTGTGCGCAGCGGCCTCCAAAGACGCCACCATCACAAAAACATGATCTATCTGTGCCATCGGCTCGTCTCCAGAAAATGTCTACTGCCATATCTTTTGCTATAGCTTTGCAACGGTAACGCCCTTGCCACCATCGGATTGTTCAGCCGCCTCAAAGCTGATGACCTGAGGATGCAGCTTTAAGTATTCTTGTACGCCGCGTCGGAGTTTGCCGGTGCCGTGACCGTGGATGAGCCAGAGTGGGCCGTTTGCATGGGCGATCGCTTCTTCAATTACACTCTCCGCCTCCGACACTCGCATCCCCCTGAGATCCACCGTATTACTTTCCGTTTTCACCATCGGCGCGGCAGGCTGAGTCTTTGCCACTGGCTGCGCTTTCGGCTTCTTCTCAATCGGTTCTGCTTTCTCTCCTTTAAGCGATTCAATGTCTGAGAGATCCACCGTCATTTTCATAATGCCGAAGCGAACGGCGACCTTGCCATCTTCGTCGGCTTCGTTCATCACTTCTGCGACCTGACCGCCTAGGCTGGCTAGCCTTACCCTTTCGCCTTCTTTAGGTCGGTACCCAGTGCCAGTCGATTTTACTTTTGCAGGATGCTCTCCAGTGGGGAGTCTCTTTTCTTCTATTCGGTTGAGTTCTTCTGTTGCTTTTTGAGCGTCTTTGCCCGTGAGTCCGCCTTTTTGAAGATCGCGAATGACCTTGGCAACTTCAGCTCGGGCGTGGAGGAGGGCGGTTTCAACGTCTTTCTCCTGCTGGCGCTTCATTTTTTGTTCGCGATCGCGCAAACTCTGAGCCCTCGCCTCTACCTCCTTATAAAATTTCTCTGCCTTAGCCACCAGCTTTTCCGCCTCGGCAGCTCTTTTTTCCTGCCGCTGTCGCTGTGCCTCTAGCCCTTCAATCACCTGATTGACATCTTCATTAACGCCGCCCATTTGAGACTTGGCTTGGTCGAGCACGCTTTCTTTTAGGCCTAGCCTTTTCGCAATAGACAGCGCATTTGAGCGGCCTGGAATGCCCCACAGTAAGCGGTACGTCGGCGCAAGCTTTTCATCGTCAAATTCTACAGATGCATTTTCAAAGCGGTCGTCTTGATATTTCAGGGCTTTGAGTTCGCCGTAGTGAGTGGTGGCCACCGTAAGACGGGTAGTGTCTGCGAGGTGTTTTAGCAGTGCGATCGCCAGTGCACTCCCCTCAGACGGATCTGTCCCCGCCCCAACTTCATCCAAAAGCACCAAAGAATTCGCTGTCTCTAAGTCTTCTTGCTGCGTGTCAATCTCATCTAAAATTCGCCCAATGCGCTTTACATGCCCCGAAAACGTCGAAAGGCTCTGTTCAATCGATTGCTCATCACCAATATCAGCCAGCACAGATTCAAACCAAGGAATTTCCACAGGCTCTTTTGCAGGGATAAACATTCCCACCTTTGCCATTAGCGCAGTGAGTCCTAACGTTTTTAACGTGACCGTTTTACCTCCCGTATTTGGCCCTGTGATCGCCACCACACGCAGATCAGGCCGCATCACCAAATCTGTTGGCACAACAGTTGTACTCTGTTCTTTTTTCTGTTGCCATAGCAGCAGCGGATGCTTCAGATTGCGCAGCGTAATCTGTTCTGTTGTAACAAATCGCGGCGCATTGCCGTCCATCCACAGTCCATACCGGGCCCGAGCCGTGGCCAGATCTAGCCTTACCATCGTCACGATTAAATGTTCTAAATCAGGAAGAAATTCAGCCACCTGATAGGTCAGCATTTGGCGAATGGCTTCCGCTTCGACCTCTTCTTCTTTGCGTAGGGCACGGCGCTTGTTGCCGTTATCGACAATGCTATGAGGCTCCACATACAGGGTGGCTCCACTGGTCGATACGTCGTGGACAATGCCTGGAACGGCGTCTTTTTGAGGCGCTTTTACCGGCAGTACAAAGCGGTCATTGCGCTGGGTGATCAGAGTTTCTTGGAGGGCACCGCTTTGGCGCTGCATGATGCGCTGTAGTTTTGAATAGATGCGATCGCGCACCACTTTCAAATTTTGCCGAATGCCCCCCAGCTTCGCACTGGCGCGATCCGCTACCCTGCCCCGATCATCAATACAGCGATGAATCTCCTGCTCTAGCTCTGGAAACGTCCGCAAGTCTTCCACCAGCGCCTGCAACACCGGCAGCTCATCTTGACTATCGATCTGCCGACGCAGCCGACGTGCCCCAGACAAAGTTGTTGCAATATCGAGCAGCTCATCCCCAGACAAAATACCCTGAAGGCGCGCCCGCTCCAGCGAGACGCCAATATCGCGAATGCCGCCAAACTGTAGCCCGCCGACCGTAGACTCTAGCTGGGTCGTTTCCACCGTTTGCGCCAGCAGCCGCTCACTTTCTTCTTGCGTAGTCGGTATTTTTAGCCTTTGGGCGGCGACGTTGCCAATATTCGTTGCGGTAAAGGTCGCCAAATGACGACACAATCGAGGCCATTCTAATAAGTTAAGCGTTTCAGACTGGATCAAGGGGGCAAGAGTCACTAAATCATTTGTCCTTATTATAAAGAAGACGCCCCTGTAAAAACAGCTGCTCGGAGGATTACACCACGCTACCTACGCCTCTCCTCATCCAAAAGTACAGCGGCGACTCGCTCATTCCTAAAAAGCTCGCCCTGAAGTCTGCGAATCTTTCGACGGCGCAAACGCTGATTGATCTCTTTAATAGCGCGGTGGGCAAAACGCAAGGCGAGCTAGATCGTCAGCTGCAAATTGAGGAAGGTGAAGATACGGACTATCGGATAAAGCGGGGGCTGGCGCATATTTTGCGCAATAGCTTTAGTACCTTTGAGATTGTGAGTCCGTTGGAGCCGGTTGAGTTGCGCGATCGCATTTTCACCCTCGCCGCTGCCACTGCCCCCAGCCCAGCTGCCGCCAAACAACACTGCCTCACCCTCGCTGCCGAACTCAGCCAGGAAAAAGACGAAACCGTCGAACCGCTGCACATTCAGCAAGGCCTCTACGCCGACCTCAAAGAAAACCGCATTCTTACCGCTTTTGACGCGCCCACCCCCGAGGCGCTCATCCATCGCTACAACCTCTCCCAGGTGCAGGGCATCTTTTACAAAGCCAGTCACATGGTGATCAACCTGCATCGCAATGACCCCGGCGAATACAAGCTGATGTTTAAGTACCTCAAGCTCTTTCGCCTGATGACCTACATCGAAGGCGAAGCCGATCAGGGCTTTACCATCACCATCGACGGGCCAGCCAGCCTATTTAAACCCAGCACTCGCTACGGCGTAGACATTGCCAAACTCATCCCGGCTATTTTGCACGTCACCCGCTGGCAGCTCGCCGCCACTCTCCAGTGGAAAAACCCTTACACCAAACTCACCCAAGAAAAAAGCTACAGCCTACAAGACACCTGCGATTTGGTCAGTCACTACCCACCTGGCAAACCCTATGACAGCATGTTGGAGCAGGCCTTTGCCGAAAAGTGGGCCAAGACCAAAACAGAATGGCGGCTAGAGCGTGAGGTGGATCTAATTCCGATACCTGGCAGCGTGATGATTCCAGACTTTCGGCTCGTTCATCCCAATGGAGAAGTGTATCTGCTAGAAATCGTCGGCTACTGGCGGCCAGAGTATCTACGAAAAAAGTTTTATCAAGCCCGGCAAGCAGAGTGCAAAAACTTAATTTTGGCCATTTCAGAACGGCTCAACCTAGAAAAAGCAGGGGTTGACCCCACGGGTACACCCGCAAAAATTGTTTGGTTCAAAGATAAATTGCAGCCAAAGGCAGTTTTGAAAGCGCTTGAAGCAGAGTAATCGGGAATGCTTATAGCACGCACCCCTTGCTTCGCCCTTTCTCGGGTAATACTGACAAGTCCTAGTCAGATGCGGGGTATCTATAAGTATGAACGCAGCTGTTAAATCTACTGAAGCTATGAGCACAATTTTAGTCGTAGATGATAGCCCAATGCTTCGAGAGATGATTTCTGGTCTCTTGCATAAGTCAGGCTTGAATATCTCCGTAGCCAAAGATGGCCACGAAGCCAAAGAAAAGATTGCTGCGAATCCACCAGATTTAGTCGTGCTCGATGTCGTCATGCCCAACATGAACGGCTACGAACTATGCCGCTGGGTCAAAAGCAACGAAGCGACTAAAAACGTCCTGGTCATTTTGTGCTCATCCAAGAGCGAAGAATTTGATCGCTACTGGGGCATCAAGCAGGGCGCAGATGCCTATGTAATTAAGCCGTTTCGCCCTGGCGAATTGGTAGACACCGTGAGGACGCTGCTAGCTGGAAAGGTCGCCTCCTAAGGCCAAAGCCTCTTCAACGTCAAGCCATTTAAATAGCCCGCAGTCCGACGGCGTAAAACCGTTAGACTGTGGGCTAACTGCTGTTGGAGTATCGTCATGCCTGCCAAACGTGCTGCCTTGCCACCGGGTCTGATCGTTCGTACAGGAAAGCTTGTATGGAATACGATGTGGCGCACCATGATGTCACAGATGGCGCCGCGCAATAAGTCTGGAGCCTATGTGCGGCCTGAGAGTGCCTTCCGTAGGCGAGAGATTGTTCCAGAAGCAAATCGGTACCGGCTGATTGTAGGAATGAGCTGTCCGTGGGCGCATCGGACATTAGTGACTCGGGCGTTGAAAGGGTTAGAAGGTGCGATCGCGCTCACCACGGTCTACCCATCCACCGACGAAGGCATGTGGCTCTTTGAGTCAGATCAATCTCTGCTAGAGTGCCGCACGCTCCCCGAGTTTTACAGCGCTTGCAAATCTGGCTATGGGGGCCGCTCTACCGTGCCAGTGCTATGGGATAGTCAAACCAAAACCATCGTCAATAACGAAAGTGCCGAGATTATTGAACTGCTCAATAGCGAGTTTGGCGAATTAGCGAACGGCCCAGACTTATACCCTGAACCGCTGCGAGACAAAATCGACACGCTCAACGAAAAGATTTACACCAACGTCAACAATGGTGTCTATCGCTGCGGCTTTGCCCAAACTCAGTCTGCTTACGATCAGGCGGTTAGCGATTTGTTTAATACCCTAGATGAGCTAGACGGCATCCTCTCCTCAAACCGTTATCTTTGCGGCAGCACGCTTACGCTGGCAGATGTGCGCCTATTTACTACACTCATTCGCTTTGATGTGGCCTATCACGGCATCTTTAAATGCAACCGTCGCCGCATTACTGACTACCCACACCTCAGGGGCTACACAGCTGAGGTCTATCAACTGCCAGGCATCGCAGAGACTTGCGACATTGACGCCGTAAAGCGTGATTATTTTGGCAATTTATTTCCGCTTAATCCAGGTGGCATCGTCCCCATTGGGCCAGGGTGGGAAAGCTTGAAGCAGCCTCATAATCGTGAAGATTTGTAGCTACAGCCCATTTGCACTCAGATTACGCCACTACGGATTAGGCTGGCAGCAAATGCCGAATACTGACGTAAAGCCGTGCAAGAATGTCGTCGCACCGACTGGGCCGATTTCACCATTACAAAAGAATCCGCCTACTGGCAGCGGCCCCAAGTATTTCTCAAATAAATCAGAGTCAAAATTTGGTTCGTCGTACAGCTTTTCGCCTCGGCCTGAGCAGGCAAACAGCAGCGCACCTACCGGCGAAACGCCTTTTGAGTCTCCGATCTTGCTCTCTAGGCTTTCTACCCGATAACGGCGCAGCATATTTTCTAGGTCTTCTTCAGAGGTTTGAGCGTCTCGCATATGAAACTGGATGCGCATACCCGGGCGAATTCTGTCGGCAACTGCGATCGCACCATTCCTAGGATCGACCCCAATTAAATTGCGAATTAAGAAATCGCGTCGGGTTAGACTCGGCTTAAACCCACTCTGCGCCACTCCCACATACAGCGAATGCTGAGCCAGCTCACGCTCCTCTTCATCCATCGCCTGAAACATGTTCTGCAAAATTTCTAGGGGCGTTTGACCCAGTGCGCCATTGCCATCATTTTCATCAGCATCATCCGGCTCTAGCTTTAGCAGCACATTGCGATCCACTTCACTAATGCGATACAGCTCACCAATTGGACGGCAGCCCTGGGCCACAATTGCATCCAGTACAATCTCGCCAGAGAGCGCTACACCCACCACGCCATCTCTATAGAGCTGTTTGCCACAAAATAGACCGCTCCTTTTATTGAAGCTGTCATCAATGCCCGCTAGCCCCCCCACCTTTGTTGCGCCAGGGTAGGCGTAGTCTAACCCTTGCAGCAATTCATTGGTCCCCGACGAAAACGGATCGGCGACCATCACAAAGCCTGGAGCCTCTTCAGGAGACACGCCAATGAGATCCGTCCAATCCTGCGGCGGACTGTCTAGATCTGGCAAGTCTGCCGCCGTTATGTGGAAGCTGCGAATGTTGACATTGGGCAGATGGGCCACCGTAAGGCTCAGCGCAGCACCCTCCTCTTTTTCCAAAGGAAA
Source organism: Cyanobacteria bacterium J06627_28 (assembly GCA_038521595.1). Classification (GTDB taxonomy): domain Bacteria; phylum Cyanobacteriota; class Cyanobacteriia; order Phormidesmidales; family Phormidesmidaceae; genus Phormidesmis. The sequence goes on from JBCBKQ010000109.1 coordinate 18,091, forward strand.
CTCATCGTCCATGCCAATGATGCCGCTACCACTGCAGCCCACCACATGGGCCATCGGCATCAGCTCGTGTAGCAGGGGCATCAGCCGTTCGTACTCACTGGCAAACGCGGTCGAAACAAAGACAAAGGCTAAATCTGGCTGTGCGCCCAGTCTCGCCCCAGCCTGCTGAGTTACTTCACGCAGCGCAGTTTCTAATGAGTAACTAGTCGAAATTGCGCTAGCCCATTTCATAAATGGAGATTCCTTAAATAATTCTACGGGTGGAGTATTTTACCGTGATCTGCTGACATACTAG
>JBCBKQ010000110.1:0-18351 GCA_038521595.1 Cyanobacteria bacterium J06627_28
CTTCTTCTTTCCAGAGTGGAGTCACCACCGCTTTGATATTGACGACGCGCTTGAGCAGCAGTTGAGACGGGGAAACATCCATGGTGGGCCTTAAATCGGTCGCCAGTGCACCTGTCATACGTTCTGTAATAGTCATACGTTCTGTAATAGTTCTGTAATAGTTAAGTCCTCTAATTTATCGGCCCACCATGGATGTTTCCCCGTCTCAACTGCTGCTCAAGCGCGTCGTCAATATCAAAGCGGTGGTGACTCCACTCTGGAAAGAAGAAGCTCAAAAGCAGCTACAAAGTCAGCTAAACCAAATTGACGGTCGCTTGCAGCAGCTCGAAATGCAGAGTCAGCGCATTCTCACTGAAATGCAAAAGCAAGGCTCCAACCCCGCCGACGCTGCTGTCTCTCAGCAAATCAGCAGCGTGCAGGGCAAGCTCAATCAAGACAAAAGCCAGCTGCTCCAGCAAAAAAATCAGCTGCTCCAGCAGCTCCAGCAGGTGCAAACCCTAGAGCAAGGCAAAGAAGTCAGCCAGGGACAAATTGACGGCTTCTTTAACGTAGCCGTTGGCGACCACATGATTAAGAAAATGCAGGTCGAGATTTTGCTGCGCGACGGCGTTGTCGAAGATATTCGCGGCGAACTGTAGTATCCGCATCCTACGAACCCACCCAATATCCCCGATTCAAATCCTGGTGCCACCTGTGGCATCAGGATTTGTCTATTCTCCCGCCACCAATTAACGCCTGCTGACCAATGCGTTCCCACAACGGGATACAATTGGTTGCTTGCAATTTATCGGCACATTTGGTTGCAAGCAGTGATGTTGTCCATTGAACCCCATCCATGATCCGCGAAGTATTCATGCCTGCGCTCAGCTCCACCATGACCGAGGGCAAAATTGTCTCTTGGGCAAAGTCGGCTGGCGATAAAGTCGAAAAAGGTGAGACCGTCGTCGTTGTCGAATCTGATAAGGCCGACATGGATGTGGAGTCTTTTTATGAAGGCTATTTGGCAATTATCATCACTGAAGCGGGTGAGATGGCTCAGGTCAATGATGCGATCGCACTCCTCGCCGAAACCAAAGAAGAAATCGAAACCGCCAAACAGCAAGCCGCCTCAATGGCCAACGGCAACGGTAATGGCGCTGCGGCAGCACCCGCACCTACGCCCGCACCCGCGCCGACTGCAGCGCCCACACCAGTCGCTGCAGTCGCTGCAAGCACTCCGTCTGCAAGCGCCCCGTCTGCAAGCGCTCCGTCTGGCCGCGTGGTCATTTCCCCCCGCGCCCGCAAGCTTGCTAAAAAGCTAAGCGTTGACCTCAACTCACTCAAAGGCTCTGGCCCCCACGGTCGCATCGTCGCCCAAGACGTAGAACTCGCCGCAGGCAAAGCGCCAACCCCCAGTCCCGCCCAGCAAAACGCAACGGCCGTCAACGCCGTTGCCCCTCCAGTGCCTTCAGCACCTATCGCCGCCGCGCCCACCCCACCACCCGCTGCCCCTGGTGAACTAGTCGCCTTCAATACCCTGCAGCAGGCCGTTGTTCGCAATATGGACGCCAGCCTCACCGTGCCGGTCTTCCGTGTTGGCTACACCATCACCACAAATGCCCTAGATCAGCTGTACAAGCAAATCAAGCCAAAGGGTGTCACCATGACAGCGCTGCTAGCAAAAGCTGTCGCCGTCACCTTAAAAAATCACCCTGTCGTGAATGCCAGCTTCTCACCAAACGGCATTCAATTCAGTAGCAGTATTAATATTGCCGTGGCTGTGGCAATGCCAGATGGCGGTTTGATTACGCCTGTATTGCGCAGTGCCGACCAGATGGATATTTATTCGCTATCGCGCACATGGAAGGATCTGGTCAAGCGATCGCGCGCCAAGCAGCTCACCCCCGAAGAGTACAGCACCGGCACCTTTACCCTGTCGAACCTTGGCATGTTTGGCGTAGATAGCTTCGATGCCATCTTGCCCCCTGGTCAGGGCTCCATCCTCGCCATCGGCGGCTCTCGCCCCCAGGTCGTTGCCACCTCAGACGGCATGATGGGTATTCGCAATCAAATGCGCGTAAACATGACTAGCGATCACCGCATTATCTACGGCGCAGACGGCGCAGCTTTCCTAAAAGACCTGTGCGACCTAATCGAAAATAATGCTCAGTCTTTGACGCTATAAAGATAGGAACCACAAGGGGTTTACTTCAAAGGCGCTCTTGCTGAGTCAGCAAGAACGCCTTTGTTTTATTGCCGTTCTGACGCTTGCTGTTCCGATGCTTGCTAGTCCAGATCTTGCTGTTCTGGCGCTTGCTGTTCTGGCGCTTGTACACCCTCTTTTCTCAAGAGGAAGTAAGTCTTGGTATACTCAGGCAAATCTGACACAGCCTGCTGATACGTGGTGCGATCTGGAAAAACGCCTGCGAAGAAATCTAGCTGGTGAAGGTTTGGCAGAAATGCGCCGCCGGTATCGGCAATGATACCGAGGCGAATGTTTTGATTGCGATCTTCGATGGCAACAATTTTGCCGAGGCCAATATTGAGCACGTCGCCGGCAAAGGTGACGCCGGGCTCGATGGGAATTTTCACATCGCTATTGAGGCCATAGCCGTTGAGCTTGGTAACTTCTTTGAAGTACCAAAAACGCTCTTGCTGACGCTGGGCAAGGCCTGGCACATAGGCAATGCCATTGTTTTTATCAACGTTGAAATAAGTCGTCGTGCCATCTTCAAAGGTGACGAAAGCAGTCCCCTGGAGCAGCGCATCCTCAAAGCCATCCCGGGTAAGGTAGGCGAGGGTTTCTACATTGCCATGCTCAGCGCCACCGGGCTCAAAAATACCGCTGAGGGCTTCTTGCTTGGTGTATTGGGTGATGAAGTCTTCATTTTCTAAGCCGTCTTTGATTTTGTAGACGGGGGTGTTGAAGATTTCTGTTCTTTCTCGGGAGCCTTCGTGGGTAAAGACGGCGTACTTCGTGATGCGCGCACGGGTCTCATCTAGATAAGTCGGGTCGTAGGCGAGCCAGCGGATAACTTCAAAATTTTCGTTGATGAAGGCAGCATCTTTGAGGCGGGTAGGTTGCCCAGCAGCAATATCTTCATTGAGAATTTTGAGCATGAAGTCCAGCGTAGCCACGACGTCTGAAATGGTGACGTCTTGTGTGCCGAGAACACCATTTTGCAAAATTTTGGGATCTTGGCAGCCATGATCTGAAAAATAGATGCGCGTCTCTTGGAGAACGTTGAGTAAAGCGCGTTCATCAAAATCAATGGTTTGACTGGGGAGTGAGCCCGTTTGGAAAACATCGTCGCCGACGACCTGATATTCGGCTTCTTCTTGCTCGTTGATGACGCTGTACTCTGCGGGTATGGCGGTAGGCGCAGTGTCTGAGGTCGTTTCTAGCTGGGCTAGCTGCGCGGTCAGATCGCAAACAGCAGACTGCTCAGCGTCAGGGGGTTCAAAACCGTCAGCCGGTGCGTTTTCTAGCGAAGGGGGTAGTGCGGGCGCTTGATTTGGCGCTTGATTGGGTGCTTGATTTGGCGCTTCAGGATTGGCCGTTTGGGCTTCAGCATTTGCCGCCTGGTCGATGGTAGCGGTTGGGTTTGAGCAGCTTTGCCACAAACCGACGGTAGCTAGGGCAACCAGGAGTAAAGCGGAAGCGCGGGACATTGGCATGAACATTCCTTACGGTCTTAATCAAAGATGGGGTGAGTGATTAGTCAGTTTTCGACAGTTTCAAGCTCTACAGCACTAAAACTTTTTTCTAAGAACAGTTTGAAGTATTCAGCTTGCCCTTTTGTGTCGAATGAGGCCACTTTTATTCGGTTGGTTCTGGTTTCTAAATAAGAATCCCTACAGTAGCTTCTCGTGAGGTTACGAAGATTACGCTCGCTAACGTCGGCAACATACACCCGATAAAATGTCTTTTCGGTGTCAATGTTGGTGTCGCCGCAGGTTGCCTGCGGAAAAGTCTGCGAGTCAAAGGGATTGTCTGGATCGGGCTCGTCGGGTGGATCTATCGGCTCAGGGGGTTCTGGCGGCTCTACGGGTTCTGACGGGTCAGAGGACGGCTCAGATGGCGGCTCAGATGGCTCCACGGGTTCTACAGGTTCTGGCGTAGTCGGTTCTGAATTGGTGGGCTCGCCTGTTGGGTCTACCTGACTAGTGGAATTGGAAGGTGACGGATTTCTACTGCTGAAATAGCTAAAGCTACCAATACCGCTAACCAGCGCCAATATGAGTAGGCCACTGACTAAAAGCAACGGATTGATTCTTTTATCGACAGTATTTGGAATGCCGTTTGGAGGGGCTTGCTCAGGCGTTGAAGGACTGACCACGACGGTGCCAGCGGTCGTATCTGTGGCAGCGGCAGTACTGGCAGTCGGGACAAATGTTTTGGAGTTTATGTGGGGTGGCGCAGAGACGGGGGCAGGCGCCGAAGCAACGGCAGCGGGGTAAGGAGCACTACTATGCCCAGAGTTTGCGGTGGTGAGCTGAGCGAGGGCCAGTAGCGCGTCGTCAGTGGTTTGATAGCGAAACGTATGGTAGGTTTTCACCATTTTTGAGAGGAACTGAGCAAGGCCATCGCTGGTGGTGGCCTGGTCGCGCCAGATGAGTTCGCCGTCTGAGTCTTGATTTAGCTGGGTAGGAAGTAGGCCAGTGAGGGCCTGAATGGCAATTTTGCCGACGGCGTAGAGGTCGCTGTTCATGCGGGGGTGGCCGCTGATTTGCTCTGGGGGCATGTAGCCATGGGTGCCGATGGCGACAGTGTTGCCAGGTAAGTGGAGTTGGGAGAGCTGGATTTGTTTGACTGCGCCAAAGTCAATGAGAACGAGTTTTTGATCGCGATCGCGACGAATAATATTTTCAGGCTTAATATCTCTATGGATAACGTTTTGTCCATGGACAAAAGACAAAATGCCCAAAATATCTTGCAATAGCTGAATAACTCGTGACTCGCTCCACCGCTGGCCCAGGGCTATTTCTTGGTCTAGGGAATGTCCCTCAACGTAGTCTTGAACTAGGTAAAACTCATTGTCTTCTTCAAAGTAAGCAAGCAGGCGAGGAATCTGATCGTGCGTGCCTAGCTTTTGGAGAGTTTCGGCCTCACTAAAGAAAAGACGCTTGGCCGTAGCCGTGAAATTTGGATCGTCAGCAGCTGGCTTTAGCTGCTTGACCACACAAATAGGGTTGCCGGGCATTTGCGTGTCTTCGGCAACGAAGGTTTGCCCCATGCCGCCAGAGGCTAAGGCCCGCAAGACTTTGTACCGACCAGATAAAATGTGCGCATTCATAGTGACGAAGCCGGAAATTCTAATGATGACAAACACCCACACTCAACTGTAAAGAGCGCTGCCTTACTAACAAATCAATAATTTTTGGGGACATTCCGGGGGCTAGAGACGATCATAACAGGCTACTCTATGGTGGCATCATCAGCTAACTCAGCTGTTTTGGGCGACGACCGTTTATTTAGTACGCTGTGCCAATGAATTACATTATTTTTTGGATACTTGGATTTGGCACTCTCTGGGCGGGGTTAAAGCTGTTTGACGACGAAGTGCTTCTCATCGTCACGCTTTTTGTCGGGACAGGATTTGTGCTGACGGGTTTGTTTTCTTCTCCTGCGAAGCTGCAGTTTGGGGTCGAGGCAGCGTTGATAGCGAGTTTGTTTCATATTTGTGCAGAGTGTATCGGTCGCGGTGGTCGAGCCTGACTGCAATATGCCTAACTGCGATATGTAGCGTTGGTCGCTTGGCTAAGGTTAAGTGCCCTGGATCAAACCTTTCTGGGCTTTTTTCTGGGCTTTAATTTGTATGCGCTTTATGGCTTTCCGCACTTTGCTATAAATCAACATGTCTGATAGTTTTTTATCGCTGAGGAAGCGGACAGCTAAGGGCTTTTGCCTGCTCACTAAAGAGAAGATTTTCTCGGTAGTCGATAGGGCAGTCAATCACTGCCGGGACGTTTTGAGCCAGGGCCTCTTTTAGGGTGGGGATAAAGTCTTCTGCGGACGCAATGCGATAGCCTTTTAGATTCATGCTTTCAGCGAGTTTTACAAAGTCTGGATTGTTGAACTTAATGTATGAGGACTCATCGTACTGAGATTCTTGCTTCCATTCGATCAGGCCATAGCCGCCATCATTAAAGATAATGGTGACAAAAGCAGTGCCGATGCGGTGAGCGGTTTCTAGCTCTTGGCAGTTCATCATAAAGCCGCCGTCGCCTGTAACAGCAACAACTTTTCGCTCAGGATGAACAAGCTTAGCGGCCACGCCACCTGGAATGGCAATGCCCATGGAGGCAAATCCATTAGAAATGAGGCAGGTATTGGGCCGGGCGCAGTGATAGTGGCGGGCAATCCACATTTTGTGTGCGCCGACATCAGAGATGACAATATCTTCGGGGGCCAGCACCTGACGGAGGTCATAGAGTAGCTTTTGGGGCTTGATGGGGAAACCGTTGTCAGTACCGTATTGCTCGTAGTTTTCTTGCATTTCGGCGCGGAGGCTGGTGGTACGTGTGCGCTTACTCTTACCTAGCTGCACCTTTGGCCGATGCATCCGCTTCCCAATCTCATCTAGCGCATCAGAAATATCGCCCACCACTTCCACAGATGGAATGTAGCTACTGTCAATTTCTGCCGCTGTCACCGCAATATGCACCACCGGCCTATCACCCGCCGGATTCCACTTTTTGGGCCCGTACTCAATCAAATCGTAGCCAACGGCAATCACCAAATCACTTTCATCTAGGGCACAGGCCACATAGTCGCGCTGCTGCAAACCAACGGTCCATAGCGAATGCGAGTCGGTGTAGTCCAGCACGCCCTTGCCCATGAAAGTATTGGTCACTGGAATGTCTTGCTGCTGGGCAAAGCGGGTGATGGCTTCGCTGGCGTTATTGCGGATGGCTCCATTGCCCACCAAGATGATGGGCTGACTGGCTTGGGAGATTGCGATCGCAGCTTTTTGCAAACTCTCTTCTGAGGCCACAGGCACCACAGGCGGCTCAGCCCGAAGGGGCTTGCCGTTGGCAGGCATATCGGCAATATTCTCGGGCAAATCAATATGCACCGCACCGGGCGGCTCACTCTGAGCCGTCTTAAAGGCCTTACGAACAATCTCTGGGGTCGTATCGGGCCGTACGATTTGCTTTGTCCACTGGGTCACCGGAGAAAACATCGCCACCAAATCAAGATACTGGTGAGATTCTATATGCATCCGATCCGTGCCGACCTGCCCCGTAATCGCAATCAACGGCGCCCGGTCTAGATTGGCATCTGCCACACCCGTCATCAGATTTGTCGCACCGGGGCCAAGGGTAGAAAGGCACACGCCTGCTTTACCCGTGAGCCGCCCGTAGACATCGGCCATAAAGGCAGCGCCCTGCTCGTGGCGGGTGGTGATGAACTGAATAGAAGACTTTTTGAGCGCCTGAAGCAGTTGAAGATTTTCTTCACCAGGGAGACCAAAGATATACTGAACGCCTTCGTTTTCTAGGCAGCGAACGAGAAGCTCAGCAGTATTCGGCACAGTATTCAGAACAGTATTCGGCACAGCATTGTTAGCGTCAGTAGTCATGTCAGCAGTATCCATAGTGTTACTTCACCCAGATGGTTTTGGCATTGACGAATTCTAAAAGGCCATAGCGGCCTAGCTCTCGGCCATAGCCCGAGGTTTTGATGCCGCCAAAGGGGAGACGCGGGTCAGATTTTACAAGGCCATTGATAAAGACCGCGCCCGCCTCTAGCTCGTTAATCAGCTGCTGCTGTTCTTTGGGGTCACTCGTCCAGGCGCTCGCGCCTAAGCCAAAGGCGGTGCTGTTTGCTAGCGCGATCGCACTTTTCAAATCCGGCACCCTAGACACCAGCGCCACCGGCCCAAAAAACTCTTCTTGATCCGCAGGCGTCCCCGGTGGAATCGCCATCAGAATCGTCGGCGGATAAAAGTTCCCACCCTGTAAGCGCTCTGGCAGCTGTTGCTTCAGCGCGTTTATATCACCGCCCACCAGCGCCGTCGCCCCTTTAGCAAGACAGGCCTGGACCAGCTGATCGACCTCTTCTAAAATGCTAGGGGTCGCAAGCGGGCCAATGGTCGTCTCTGGGGCCATAGGGTCACCTATCGTTTGCTGAGCAAACTTGGCAGCAAAAGCCTTTTCAAAATTGTCCGCGATGTCACCCACGAGAATGAAACGTTTAGCCGCAATGCAGGACTGACCATTGTTCATCAGTCGGGCAGTTGTTGCAGTCATTACGGCCGCCTCTATATCGGCACTGGGCAGCACAATAAAAGGATCGCTACCCCCCAGCTCTAAAACCGCTTTTTTGATATGTTTCGCAGCGGTAGCAGCCACCGCAGAGCCAGCTGGGCCGCTGCCTGTTAGAGAGACCGCTTTTACTCTAGAATCGGCCAGAATGGGCTCAACTTGACTAGCACCGATGAGTAGGGTCTGAAATGCGCCTGGGGGAAACCCTGCGGTGGTGAAAATTTGTGCGATCGCAAGCGCAGACTGAGGCACATTGGAAGCGTGTTTCAATAACATGGTATTCCCTGCCATCAGCGCCGGAGCCGCCGCCCGAAACACCTGCCACAGCGGATAGTTCCAGGGCATCACCGCCAGCAGTACGCCCAAAGGGAGAAAGCGAACATAGCTGCTACTGGCGTCGGTAGTCGCAGGCTCATCTTGCAGAAAGTTTTCAGTATTGTCGGCGTAGTAACGGCAGACCCAGGCGCACTTTTCGACCTCTGCGATCGCACTTTTCAGCGTCTTGCCCATCTCCTGGGTCATCATTTTCCCCAGCGCCTCTTTTTGCTTTACCAAGGCGGCAGCAGCCTGATGCATCCACTGACTTCGCTGGGCAAAAGAAGTATGGCGGTAGGTATCAAACGTAGCTTGAGCCTGCGACAGCGCGAATGCTATCTCGTCAGCAGTCAACGGTGTAAAGGTTTTGAGCGTTTTCCCAGTCGCTGGATTGATGCTTGCAATTGCCATGGGTTACCTCCTGGCATTGGGGACTTCAAACTGACACCGCTCGTAAGCATAGCCGGAAACGTCAGAATCTTGGCTATATCTCTATTCTCCCTTTAACCTTTAGCCTTTGCGCGCGAAAGCAAGGTATTTGTAGTGGTTCGTAAAAATGCTTCCGCAAATCGCTCGAAGACGCGCTACTGCAGCCATAAAAAAGCGCTGAGCCGTAGGTTGTGGGGCTCAGCGCTTTATTTATATTGTTGTTTACTATTGAGGCGCTTTATTCAATTGAGCGCATAGACAACAGACCGTTTACTTAGACGCAACTAACTGCTTAAAACCCTTACCAGCGGAGAATGCAGGCACAGTCGTTGCCGGAATTTTGATAGTTTTACCTGTTTGAGGATTGCGACCATCACGGGCCTTGCGATCGCGCGGCTCAAAGCTACCAAACCCAACTAGGCTAACCTTGTCACCACCTGCGACAGATTCCATAATCGACTCAATCACAGCAGACAGTACCGCGTCAGCGTCTTTCTTAGACACTTCTGCTTTATCGGAAACAACATCAATGAGTTCAGCTTTGTTCATTTAGGATAATAACTCCGAAACTTCGATAGTAGTTTTAGCACAAGATTAGATAGTTCACAAGTACTACTTTACTAAAGAAAACCTTAAGCCACGCTAGTTATAGCGGCAGACTGCAGAGGATGAAGCTGTTTGAATCCGTATTTTCAACTATTTATAAAGGACGTGTAGCCCTCTGTCCTCAGCAGTTTCAAGGACAGAGGATGAAGCCTATCCTCAAGAGAATCATGCAGTCAACGTATTGCCTTGTACACTTCCACAATGGTCACAAGGATTAGATGATCAGCTGTACCTCAGCTGTACCATAGCCATTCGCACTTTGCTATACGTCAACCAGCTAGAGAAGACTGTAGAGCGATGTGTCTTTGTATGATCTAAATTCATTTGCCCCCAAGCTGTCATACAACAACGTTATGACTGACTCGATTGCTTTAAGAAGCTCACAAAAGCACTCACCTTTATAGGCACGTAGGCCCGTGAAGGTGAAACCAGCCAGGCAGCTGTATTAAAATCCGTTGCCGTTACAGCATGGCCAGTAAAGACATTAACCAGCCTACCAGCGGCAATATCGTCATCGACCAGCCAATGAGGTAACAAAGCAATGCCCATACCTGCGATCGCACATTGCTGCAATGCGATCGCATTTGAAATCACTAGGTGTCCTTTCACCGCGACCTCAGTCACAACACCGCTCTCATCTCGAAAAATCCACTGAGAGCAAAATCCAGCTAGTGGAAACAATAAACACTGATGATGTTCAATCTCGCTTGGCATTTGTGGATATCCACACCGTTTCAAATACGCCGGACTTGCACATACTCGGTAGACCACCGGCATCAAACGCTGCGCCATTAAAGTCGAATCTGCCAGTCGACCCAGCCGCACCGCCACATCAATCCGTTCAGACACCACATCTACAACAGAATCTGTCAGCAATAGCTCCACAGTCACCTCAGGATTCTGAGCTTCAAACTTAGGTAACAAAGGCACAATACATTTCAGACCAAAGGCCACTGAGGCGGTTACTCGCAGTGCACCTGTTGGCTGACCAGAAATATCTTTTGCAATATCATTTGCCTGCTGCAGCTCTACCACCAGCGGCTCAATCCGTTCAAAATAAGTCATGCCCGCTTCTGTTGGGGCCAGCTGGCGCGTTGTTCGCTGAAAAAGACGAATACCTAATTCTGTTTCTAATGAGGCGATCGCACGCGAAACAGAAGATGGATCAATATTGCGATCGCGAGCCACCGCCGCAAAGCTACCCTGCCGCACCACCGCCACAAACAAACCCAACACTGAAATATCCATACCCTGAGTCTACTCACTCATTCGTGCACAATACGCACGACAGCAATGACAAGACTCTTATTTACCATCTTTCTTGCAGCAATTAGAGTGAGCCTATCCACTACAGAGCACTCTAATGAACCCATCTAATATTGCGGTCCTAGGCCTTGGAGCCATGGGCACTCGCATTGCCATAAACCTAATTGGCGCGGGCCATTCACTCACTGTTTGGAATCGTTCACCCGGCGCTAGTCAGGCACTAGCACCGTCAAACATCAGCATTGCCACCAGCCCAAAAAAAGCTGCCGCCCAGGCCGATATCGTCATTAGTATGGTGACCGATGACGATGCTGCCAAGGCCGTATGGCTCAACCCAGATACGGGCGCGGTCTTTGGGCTCACCGAAAATACCATCGCGATTGAATGTAGTACGCTCACCCTCAAAGGTATCCAAGCGATTGAACAAACCATTACAGCAACAGGTGCAAGTTTTGTCGCTGCGCCCGTTGTTGGCTCTCGTCCGCAGGCTGACGCCCAAAAGCTCATCAGTCTAGTCGGCGGAGAAACTCACATTGTTGAACGCATCCGTCCAATTCTCTCGGCTAGCAGTAGCGCTATTCATCACATCGGCACCGCCCGCCAAGCTATGGCAATGAAGCTCGCCGTCAATTCGCTCTTTGGTATTCAAGTAGCTGCCCTTACAGAACTGCTTGGCGTCCTCAATCAACAGGGCATCTCTCCCAAGGAAGCAATGACTTATTTTAGCGACATGCCGGTCACCAGCCTCGTCGCCAAAGGAGCAGGCACAGCCATCGTCAATCAGCAATACGCACCGATGTTTCCTGTCCAGCTGGTTGAGAAAGACTTTCGCTATGCTTGTCAGATGGTAGAAGGTGGAGAGAAAAGTGAAAAAAGGATGCCTGCGACTACAGCTGTGCAACAGATTTATCAGGAGGCGATCGCACAGGGCTATGGTTCCGAAAATATTACTGCGATCGCAAAACTATTTCTCTAAAAGCTGTTTCCTAATGGCTCGGCTCTACTGAGCCTTTCTGTTTATTTTTGTTAACTGCGACATCGTATAGGCTGCCAGACACATACTTATGCAAAATGCTAGACGCGAGCGTTTGGTAGGATATTCCTTCCACCAAAGCTCTTTTTTGGATAGCTTCAAGATCTCGCATTGAAATTCGAATATTGATTCTTTTATCTTTTTTGAAAGTGCTTTCTGCGGCTCTTCGAATCTCACTTACACTAGCATGGGCGATTAATGATTCAAAGACATCCGCATCATAGGTCTTCAGCAAATCTTGCTCTTCTTTATCTAATTTCACTTTATTCATCGCTGACTAGTCTATATGGCATGCGTCCGGCATAAACCATAATACAGACTTTGCGCTCTCAATTCAGTACTGTCTAACGTCTCCTTTAAAGCCCATGACTTACGCCTCGGCCAAAAGCTGAGAATCTCTGTCGATCTTATCTTCCCAGTGTCTACGCTGATAGCTCTTACTAATGCGCGCCCCTGCCGCCGCCCAAAAGAACGCATTCATCGGCGCGAATACTGGCACCCAGCCTCCTAGCTGAAAGCAAACAACACCAACCACCACCGTCAGCGTCAATCCACTAACGCCAAAAAAGATCAGCAGCGGCCCTCGGCGAGAAACAACCATCAGCCCGCTGCCGATGCCCGTGAGTGCAACAATCCACACGACTTCTGCCCAGTCGGGCCAAGCCCAAGGCAGTTTCTCGCCGTCTAGTACCGCCGACAAAATCTGGCTGGCAATCTGGGCATGAACTTCTACGCCGTGCATCTGTTGAAAGTTTTCGCCGGTGTTGTACGGGGTCAAAAATACGTCCCGGCTGTTTCGAGCAGTAGAGCCAATGAAGATAATTTTGTTCTTTACCTGCGCTGGGTCAAAGTTGTTGTTTAGCACATCTGAAAAGCTCAGCCGAGCAGCTACAGCCTCTGGCGAGCGGTAACGTAAAAATAGCTGATAGCCTGCATCGTCAGCCGATTGATACCCGCCAAAGGACTGCGTCAATGGCTCAAAGCGAATGTCGCCCAGCTGCAAAATATCGCCTGCTTCGGGGCTAATATTTTCATATTGTTCTAAATAGCGAATCGCTAGCTCTGTTCCCATTGAGAAAACTGGCCGCTCTAACAGTTCGCTGACTGAGCTTTTACGTTCTGAGGATGACTCGTTCACATGCTGTGCGAGTCTCCGTTGGAGAGGCTCCGCCATCGCCTCATCTAGATAGTCCACCATGAGCGATCGCCGCACCCGAAAATCTGGATCGATCACCAAATTACTAAAGGTCAACTGCTCAAACATCACACCCGATGGCGGCAAAATGAGATTGTCACTATCCGGATCACTAAGCCTTGTAATCACGGCCACATTTGGATCTTTTAGGCTAGCGGCCAAGTCATCTGCCCCCTCTCCCACCGGCTGATCTCGCAGCAAATCTATCCCAATGCGCGCAGGCTGGTGGGCCTGCAGATTATCAATGGCCGTAGCCAAGTCTGCATCCGACAGGGTAAAACCGCCAGACTGGCGCATATCTGCCTCCGAGATACCCACAATCAGCAGTCGAGGGTCGGGCCCTGGGTCGGGCTGAGCGCTCAGCAGCCGATCCCACACAGCCAGCTCAGCTGGGACAAACGCGCCCACCTGACGCAGTCCCAAAACAAAGACGCTGGTCACCACCGTAGCGATCGCCACCGTCAGCCGCTTGGCCCGTGGGCTCATTTGCCAGCGTATTAGCGCCGTTTGGGCTTCACTGCCCAGCAGGCCCATGGGCATAGACGTTTCGATGTAGGTATCTGCCTTGGCGGCCTCCACGGGCAGCTCATCGAGCCGATTTAAATCGTGCAGCACCTCATCGACATCTTTGTAGCGCTGATGAATGTAGTGCCGCGTCATTTTACCCAGCAAAATCGAGAAGCCGGGGCTCACGGCAGCATACCGTTCCCACTGGGGCTCTAGGCTGCCCATATTTTCAGGTAGCTCTGTGGGCGCTCGCCCGGTCAGCGCATGAATCAGCGTCATGCCTAGGGCGTATATATCACTGCTGTAGCGAGGTTTGCCAGAAAGCTGTTCACTCGGTGTGTAGCCTTGGGTGCCAATGCCAATGGTCAGCCCCGTACGCTCTCCAGTGATGACCTTTGTGCGAATTTCTTTGACCGCACCAAAGTCAATGAGTACAACATCTTCGCTATCGCGACGGCGAATGAGATTATCGGGCTTGAGATCGCGGTGCACCACGTGGTGCTGATGGATAAAGCCAAGTACAGGCAAAACAGACTGGAGAAGCGCGATCGCCTGCGCTTCGGTAAACTTTCCGGCCTGCTTAATTTCATCTTCTAAAGACTGGCCGTCAATAAATTCTTGAACCAAATAGAACTCGCTATCTTCTTCAAACGAGCCAATGGAGTTGGGGATTTGTGAATGATGGCCTAGCTCCTGTAGCGTCTTGGCCTCGGTGTCAAACAGTCGCCGGGCCACCGTCAAAAAATTTTGCTCTTGACTGGCTGGTTTGAGCTGCTTGACCACACATTGCGGTCGGTGGCTCTGCTGAATGTCGATGGCTAGGTAGGTCTGCCCAAAGCCACCCGCACCCAAAATGCGAGTCAGCTTGTAGCGTTTATTGAGCGTGCGTCCCAGCATGTATGTTTGTGCGTCACCCTGGTGTATTTTACCCAGCTAGTGGTGGTGCTTTGCTGATAACAGCTTAACTTGTAGCAAGCAGCAGCATGCTTTAGCGTCGGCGAGCTGAGCGCACTCTATGGGCCACAGCAAACGCCAGATAGTAGCCAATCACACCAGCGATCACGCCTGTGACTAGCGAGCCTACCATCAGCGCGGCCGTCGTTGTCATGCCCAGGCTCATCCACTCTTCCATACCGGCAGAGGCGTCTGGCAATACGGTTTCTTTAGGAAAGCGCAGCAGCATCCGACCGATGTGAAAGTTTAAGGCAAAGATAGGCACGTAGGTCAGTGGGTTGCTAATCCAGGTGCCAACGGCGGCCATGACTTTATTGCCGCGCACCATCGCCGCGATCGCAATGCCAATTAGGGTCTGAAAGCCTAAAAAGGGAAAAGAGCCGGCAAACATACCTGCCGCTACACCCCGCGCGATCGCACCTGGGCTACCTTGCATTCGCAAAAAGCGAATATAAAAGTACTTTAGAAGCCGCTTCCAATAGAGTAAATCTAGCCGCTTCAGCCAAAAATTCTCAGGCAAGGTGCGCCGCTTGGGCTTGTCTTTTTTCTCGGCCATGGGTCTTTCCATTAAGGCAAAAGACTCTGACGGAAGACTATCCTGAGCGGAGACAGATACCTTTGCAGACTGCGTGCAACTAGCAGCGTTTGATTTGTGGGTCGAATTGAGCATAATGTTCAACGACAATAAGCATACGCCTTTACCGCACGCAAAAGGCGTGGTTACCAGCTTAATAAATAGTGTGACACCTCGGCCATCGAGTCCGCAGGGTTCCAAAGAAATAGGTGTCCACCTATGTTTTGCCCAAGCTTGAGACAGGTTTCTATGAGGCAGGTTTCTGTAAAACAGGTTTCCTAACCATTATTCTAAGACAATGCTCCAATACACTGGGGCGTTTATGGCGAAGTTTGCACGACCTTGATACAGTCAAAACACCGATATCAAGACACCATTACCCTTTCCCTGACCCTTTAAAGCGTCTAAAAATACTACGGACGGCTGCTATTTCTTTGATCCGCCAACGCCCTGACATTATCCAAGCTGAAACCATTGCTGCTATTGCGACGGCCATTGTGCCTGAGCAGGGCAGTGTCGGCATTGTGAGGCTATCTGGAGACCGGGCGATCGCCATCGCTCAAGCCCTTTTTTATGCCCCCGGCAATCAACCCTGGGACAGCCACCGCATACTCTACGGCTACGTGCAGGCCACTGACAGCAGCACGCCAGTCGATGAGGCGTTGCTGCTGCTCATGAAGTCGCCGCGCTCCTACACCCGCGAAGATGTGGTGGAGTTTCACTGCCACGGCGGCATCATGGCCGTGCAGCAGGTGCTCCAGCTGTGCCTTCAGCAGGGCGCTCGCCTCGCTCAACCCGGTGAATTTACCCTGCGAGCCTTTCTCAATGGCAGGCTCGATCTGACCCAGGCAGAAAGTGTGGCTGACTTGGTAGGGGCTCAATCTCCCCAGGCGGCGCAGAATGCGTTGATGGGAATTCGCGGTAAGCTCGCCGGGGCCATTCGCGACCTGCGCAGTCAATGTTTAGACGTGCTGGCCGAAGTAGAAGCGCGGGTAGATTTTGCCGATGATTTACCGCCGATTGATGAGGCTGCGGTGCGATCGCAGCTCAGCACCATCCACACCCGCATCACCCAAATTCTCTCCACCGCTCGCCAGGGCGAACTGCTGCGGGCCGGGCTAAAAATTGCCATTATTGGCCAGCCAAACGTAGGCAAATCTAGCCTGCTAAATGCCTGGAGTCAGAGCGATCGCGCCATCGTCACCCATCTACCCGGCACCACCCGCGACGTGGTCGAATCTCAGCTCATTGTGGGCGGCATTCCCATTCAGGTGCTAGACACCGCAGGCATTCGAGAGTCGGCAGATACCGTCGAAAAAATTGGTATTGAGCGATCGCGCACCGCCGCCCAAAGCGCCGATCTGATTTTGCTCACCCTCGATGCCACCACCGGCTGGACTCCCACCGAAGACGCCCTACTGAAGCAAATTCAGCACAAACCACATATCCTCGTCCTCAATAAAATTGACCTTCTCAAGCCCACTGCCCGCTCCCATTCCCCATCCCCCATCCCCCATCTTCCCCACACTCCCATCGTCCACACTGCCGCCGCCAAAAACCTTGGCATTGACGACCTCGAAGCCGCCATTCTCACCTGCGCCCACAGTGGCAACCTCACCGCTGCAAACACAGACATCGCCATCAACCAGCGCCAGGCCGCCGCGCTTCTTCGCGCCGAAACCGCCCTCACCGAAGTCGAAGCGACCATCGACAATGAGCTGCCCCTAGACTTTTGGACAATTGATCTACGCGCTGCCATTCATGCCTTGGGCGAGGTGACCGGCGAAGAAATGACAGAGTCCATGCTCGATGAAATTTTCAGCCGGTTCTGCATCGGCAAGTAATGAGCCAAACAGCTCCTAGTACTTTGTCAAGCTATGGAGCATAGGGTTTGTAGCGTCAGTCCATAGAAAAAAGGTAGGAACCCGTTTACCTTCCCTTAACGTCCTAGAGGTGAAGATAGCCGTGCATTCTACCGATAATTTATGACAATTCAGCTACCTAATAATCGAATCAGAGCGATTCAGTTTAGCGATCGCTACTGGGCTCCAAACAATAGAAACCAAAAAGGGCGTCCTATCACGCTCACCTACACCATTGAAACTACGGGCCCAGATAAGATCAACAGATCAAAAGCAACGCTGATTGAAGAAGCTATCAGGCAGTGGGAAAACGTCAGCAATGTAACCTTTAGCTCAGTCAAAACAAACGGCAGCCTTCGATTTTCTAGTATGGCTGGGCAAAGCGGCAGTGCAGAAACCTTTTTTGCCAATAGCAGCGGGCAGGTAGATTATGTCAGCGTTCTTTTAGGGAGACGAAACTCACCTGGCATTGGCGGCAGATACCTAGCAATTGCACTTCATGAAATTGGCCACGCCCTAGGACTCAAACATCCTGGCAATTACAACGGGCTTTTTGGATTGAGCACAGGGCCTTTTTTACCCTATGCCGAAGACAACAACACCAACACCCTCATGTCCTACAACGAGGTGAGCACCTATGCAGCAACGCCAATGCCCTACGACTTGCAGGCTGTTCAGGCACTCTTTGGGGTCAGTCGAAACAACAGCGGCAGTACGGTCTATCGTTTCTACAATGCCCACAGATATAGCTATATAGAAAACAACAAACAGAGTAAAGCAGGCAGTTTCAACAGATCTCTTAAGCAAACTATCTGGGATACGGCTGGGGTTGATACCATTAGCTTTGAAAAAGCCGCTACCAATCGAGACGGCTACTATCTCGATATTCGTCCGGGGGGCATTTTAACTGCGCAAACCGCTTTCAATAGCGTTAACTATACGCCCTTCGACAACAGCACAAGTGCTCGCCCCGCACCAGAAACCACATCTCAATACGGCACTAGAATCGCCTTTGGCAGTCAAATCGAAAACTTGGTCGGCAGCAACAGCGCTGACACTCTCGCGGGCAATGATGGCAACAACAACATTTCGGGGCTAAGTGGGGATGACGCTCTCTTTGGCTTTGGGGGTAATGACCGACTCTCTGGCGGCGCTGGCAATGACGCACTAGATGGCGGTGGCGGTAAAGATCGAATGAGTGGCGGCAGTGGAGACGATGTATAGAGCCCATTTGGTGTCTTTACAGAAAAGCCGTAAGCTACTGAGTAGCGTCTATCCCAGTACTCATGGCTTATTCCAGCAGTCTGACAGATTTAGAGTGGGAAATTCTGGAGCCCCTGTTGCCAGAGATCCTGCCAAA
>JBCBKQ010000111.1:0-18201 GCA_038521595.1 Cyanobacteria bacterium J06627_28
GACCATCTGGCCCACGATGCTGAAGAGACTCACTGATGGTATTGAGCAGTGCCGGATTTAGGGGGTGTCCCTCTCGTTGAAAACATCCGGCAATGGCGCACATGCATTGATCGCTCTTCAGCATCGTGGGCCAGATGGTCAAGGCTTCTTGGCCTGGTCGCCTGGGTGCCCTGCGGCTATTGCAAATACGACCCAACGGCTACCGCCCAGTCCCCTTTCATTGATGCATCGCAGGCTGTCGATTTTAGATCTAAGTGAGTCTGGCAGCCAGCCGATGATGACGCCAGACGGACGCTACAGCGTAGTGTTTAACGGTGAAATTTATAACTACCTAGAGCTGCGCACAGAGCTAAAAGCGCTGGGGCACGTCTTTCGCTCGTACTCAGATACTGAAGTGCTCCTCACTGCCTACGTTGCTTGGGGGGCGGCAGCCTTAACTCGCTTTGTTGGCATGTTTGCCTTTGCCATTTTAGATACCCAAGCGCGCAGTCTCTTTTTAGGGCGAGATTGTTTTGGTATCAAGCCTCTTTACTACACTCTAAATACTCATCACTTTGCGTTTGCCTCTGAGATTCCAGCACTTCTGACACTGCCTAGCGTAGGGCGGCAGATAAACTCGCAAGCGGTGTATCACTACCTCCACAGCAGCCACACAGATCACAGCGCAGCCACGCTATTTGCAGATATTCATCAGCTCTTACCTGCCCACTATCTGCACATTTCGCTTGATGAGCCAATCGTGCTGAAACCTCAGCGCTATTGGAAGATGTCTGTGCAGCCGCAGTCTACGCTCTCTTTCGACGAAGCTGCTCAGCAGCTTAGAGAGCACTTCTTAAAAACTGTTCGTTTGCATCTGCGTAGCGATGTTCCCGTTGGGGCAGCGCTATCGGGGGGCATTGATTCTTCTGCCATTGTGATGGCGATGCGTCATCTGCAGGGCGACGCCCTCGTTCTTCATAGCTTTAGCTACGTAGCAAGTTCATCCGCACTCAGTGAAGAACGCTGGATCGACCAGGTGGGCCATGCCGCCGGTGCCACATTGCACAAAGTAAAGCCCGAGCTGCATGAGCTTGCTAACGATCTAAATGCCTTAATTACAGCGCAGGGTGAACCCTTTCGCAGCACGTCTATCTACGCCCAATACCGGGTCTTTCAGCTGGCAAAAGATATTGGCATCAAGGTCATGCTAGATGGTCAGGGGGCTGACGAACTGCTGGGTGGCTACCGACCTTACTTGGGCGCACGCTTGGCGTCTCTACTGATGCAAGGCCGCTATGGGCAGGCGCTGCAGTTTATCCGTCGCACGGTAGCTGCCCTGCCTGATGTCAGCGAGGCTTTTTTGCTCAGCCGAGCAGGCGGGCTCCTGCTGCCTGAAAAGCTTCAGGACTTTACCCGTTGGCTTGTAGGCCAGCAGCGTTTTTTACCCTGGCTCAACGCCGACTGGATCCATCAAAATCATCTACACCCCCTACCCCTGCGGCTAACTCAACAGTCATCTGTATTACAAGAACAGCTCCATCGCGCCACGACGCAGGTGAGCGTGCCGCAGCTGTTGCGCTACGAAGATCGCAATTCTATGGCGCACTCGATTGAAAGCCGGGTGCCTTTTTTAACGCCTGAGCTGGCTGAGTTTGTACTGTCACTGCCCGAATCTTATTTGATTGGGCCAGCGGGGACGTCTAAGCGAGTTTTTAGAGCGGCTATGCGGGGTATCGTGCCGGATGCGGTGCTAGATCGTCAGGACAAAATCGGGTTTGCTACTCCCGAGTACGATTGGCTAGTGGATCACAAAGACTGGTTTTGGGCGGTTTTAAATAGCGATCGCGCCTGCGATATTCCAATCTGGAATCTAAAAGCTATCCACCGTGAGTTTAAAGCGATCGCCCAAGGCCGACAGACGTTTGACTACCGTGTCTGGCGGTGGGTTAATTTCATCCTGTGGGCAGAGTGCTTTGACGTTACCTTTTGATGCGATGCTGAAGGCCAATCACGCCCATCAGGATCTCGCTAGCAACATACGGTCGGCAAAATGAAAATTTTAATGATTTCGACCCTTAACCTGTCCAAGCAAAATGGCGGGAAGGTGCATTTTACATCTTTGGCAAAAGGGTTTCGATCTCAGGGACACCGGGTAGAAGCGATTTTAGCTACGACAGGCGATCGCACCACCGATTCCCAACTCGCCAGCCAATACTTTGACCATGCCACCTTTACGAGCGACCTGCTCAGCCGCCTTATCCCCTTTAGCAAAACCACCATCAATAGCTTGGGGCAAACCTTCGCAGCCCTAAGAGTGAGCCCACAAGACTACGACTGGGTTTATCTGCGCAGTACACCGCTGTCGATAGTTGTGCTCAAGGCACTCCAGCGCAAAGGCTTCCAAAAAATCTTTGTAGAGCACAACGGCTGGTTTGCCGATGAACTTGTGATGATGGGCGTCCCTGCGCTTTTCAAACGCATCCTCGAAAAACTACAAACGTCTGAAGCCAGCCTTGCAACCCAGCTACGCGTTGTGGTTCCTGGCATCCAAGAAAAGCTACTCGCCAACGCTAAAAAGCCAGACCTGCTCAAAAACCACACCGTTATCATTGGCAACGGTGCAGACATAGAGCACTATCACCCGATAGACAGAATCGAAGCGATCGCAGCTATTGGACGCGATCCTAACAAGGTTTACTTAGGATTCATCGGAGATTTGGACCCATGGCAAGGGGTAGAGATTGCGATTCAGGCCACGGCCCAAATTCGAGTGCAGGTGCCCCATGCCGAACTGCTAGTCGTGGGTGCAGGCCGACAGCTAGAAACCCTGACAGAGACCTATGGCAATCTTCCCTATGTCCACTTGATCGGTACGGTGCCCTACGACGCCTCTAATCAATACATCAACTGCTTTGACCTTGCCCTACTACCCAAACAGGGCCTCAGTGGCATCGGCTATTCTCCTATTAAGCTCTATACCTATGCTGCTGCAGGGCGAACCATCCTGGCCTCTCGGATTCGTGGCATCGAAGAATATGGCGGCGAGACAGGATTTATTACCCTGCACCAAACCAGTGATGTTGATGATTTGGCACGTCAGGCCTGCGCGTTACTAAGAGACCCCGAGACCCGCAAAAATAAGGCGATGTTAGCCCGGCAGTATGCCGAAGCTCATTTCTCCTGGCAGCGGGTAGCTGATAAAATCACCCAGACTATGCAAGCCTACGACAGACAGTGACTATGCCTCCTCGTTCGAACGCCTCCCTCAAAGTCATGTCAGTCATTGGTGCGCGCCCGCAGTTTGTCAAAGCGGCTGTCGTCAGCCAGGCGCTAAAGGCCCACAACATTCAAGAAATTCTGGTGCACACGGGGCAGCACTTCGATGCCAACATGTCCGATGTGTTTTTTAAAGATCTTGATTTGCCCACACCCGATTACAATCTCGACATTCATAGCCTCGGCCATGGCGCGATGACCGGGCGCATGATGGAAGCCTTAGAAACGCTTGCACTTGCAGAAAAGCCTGACTGGCTGCTGGTGTATGGCGACACGAACTCTACACTTGCAGGCGCCCTCGTTGCGGCGAAGCTACATATTCCCATTGCCCATGTAGAGGCGGGCCTGCGCAGCTATAACCGCGCCATGCCCGAAGAAGTTAATCGTCTTCTGACTGACCAGCTGTCTGAACTGCTTTTTGTGCCAACACCTTTGGCTATTGACTGCCTAGCAAAAGAAGGGATTACCCAGGGCGTGCATCTCATCGGTGATGTGATGATGGATGCGGTGCTAACCTACCAAGTCAAAGCGGAGAAATGCTCAACGGTTTTAGCCGATCAGGGGCTTACGCCTAATGGCTATTATCTAGCGACCGTTCATCGCCCAGGCAATACAGATGATCCGGATAAGTTGAGAGCTATCCTCGAAGCGTTTGGTGCGCTAGATGCGCCCGTTGTTTTACCTTTGCATCCGCGCACTCAGGGCCGTATCAAAGAGTTTGCCTTGGAAAAGCCTCTCGCCCATGCCAACATTAAGCGCATTCCACCCGCTAATTATCTGGACATGCTGATGCTAGAAAAACACTGTCGGGGAGTGGTCACCGACTCTGGCGGCATCCAAAAAGAAGCTTACCTTTGCCGTCGCCCGTGCTTTACGCTGCGCCCCGAGACGGAGTGGAAAGAAACGGTTGAGGCCGGGTGGAATCGGCTGGTGACGGCAGAGGACTTGGTAGCTGCGATCGCAGCCTTTACGCCTCCCGACACGTGGCCTAATTTATACGGTGATGGCGACGCCGCTACGCAAGTGGCCAAGCGGCTTTTGACGCACTTTCAATAGACATTTTCGGGCGTCTGTAAAAGCACGCAGATGCCAACCCCTTGACCCTGGGGGATCACACGAAAGCCGTTCTTTTTTAAAGAAAGTTTCTTATGAAGCCTCGGTGAATTTTTCCTTGTCATCCCCACATAGACAGAGAGTAGGCTGAGCGCAAGTTACTTCGCGAGTGTTGCTCAATGCTAAAGGTGTCTGTGCCAAAGGTGTCTGCGCTAAAGGTGTCTGCGCTAAAGGTGTCTGTCCGTCGTCGGGTCTGGAATGCGCTGTTTATTGCTGGCGCCTGCACTGTTGCAGTGGCACTAAATGCGAAAGCGACCCGTGCCCAAACGGTCTTTGAGGTTTCCACAGAGTCTAGCCTGACCTTGCTTCCCCTCACTGCTGCGCGGGTCGAAACTACACACCATGCGCTGCCGCTCGATGAGGTCAATACTCAGATCAATAAGCAAATTGCGATCGCCCGCGAGCAACCCACCGAAGCCGAAGGCCTCAGCTTCGACCAAATCCCTCTGATCAATGAGCTGCTTGATGAAGAAGGCAACTTTGATATGGGCATAGAGCTACCCTTCTCAGTGAGCGTTACCGACATAATGGGTTCCTACGGTGTGGTACTCAGCGCCGACTTTGCGCCCAGCTTTAGCCAGGCGTCCAATGCCCTGGACGCAGACGAAATTGCCCCGATAGACCGATAGGCGTATAAACTTGGGATGCTGTGAACTTGAGGGCTGCACGCCGTAGTCCACACTATGTCCTCACCAACTCCCGAAGACACCCTCTTTAGTAAAATCATTCGCCGAGAAATTCCAGCGGATATCGTTTACGAAGACGACCAGTGCTTAGCCTTTAGAGACATCACCCCTCAGGCACCCACTCACATTTTGGTCATTCCCAAAAAGCCCATTGCAAAGCTGTCAGAAGCGCAAGCTGAAGACAAAGCATTGCTGGGTCACCTACTCTTTGCCGTTAGCGAAATAGCTAGGGAGCAAAAGCTAGAAAACGGCTATCGTGTTGTTATCAATACCGACGAAGATGGTGGACAGACGGTGTTTCACCTGCACCTGCATTTGCTGGGTGGCCGTAGCCTTGCATGGCCACCTGGTTAGGCCAGTATTCACTCAGTCAGTCTCTATTCGTCAATCCGCTCTAGCTGCCAAAGGATCTGATTCCCTTCTCGGCGAATGCGAGAAACTGTCCAGTTTCTCCAGGCCCAATAGTCGCCACGACTCGTGACCGCGCTGGCATTAACATCCATCAAGTCTGCCAGCTCGGCGCTGGTGATAAGGTATCCCTGCTTGGCGAGCTCATCAGTCACCTGGAGCGTTTTCAAAGCGTTTTGCAGGCGGTCAATGCGGTTGACTTCTGGGTAAGCCTGATTTTTATAGTGATTTTTTTGGGTGGCGGCAGACATGGAGTCCGTTTCTTCCTGCGCGGTGTCATCGTCAGATCTTAGCGCTGGTGTCTGGGATGCGTCCGTTTCGATGACAGTATTTATTTCTGGTGTATCCAGTGAGTCTTTTCTATGCCCGGCGTTATCGTCGCTTTTAGCAGGGTTTACCTGTTTTTTAGCGTCAGATTTCTGCAATGTATTAGATGATACCTGAGTAATTTTCGGGGACTTTATGTTTGCTGAGGACTGATCTCGTTCAGTGTTTGCTGCTTCAGGTCGGGCTGATTTAGACTTCGCCGATTTTGTGGAGGCTCTGTACTGCTTTAGTGAAATGGGGCTGTTGTGGGAGTAGGCCCGAGCGATCTCGTCGCAGCGTTCATTGCCGGGGTCGCCCGCGTGGCCTTTCACGTAGCGCCAATCGATACTGAGCTGATCGGCAGCTAGCTCCTGCGTGAGCTGATCGAGTTCTTTCCAAAGGTCTTTGTTGAGAACGGGTTTGCCCGCAGAGTTTTTCCAACCCTTGCGTTTCCAGCCCTTTATCCACTGGGTGATGCCTTTTATCAAATATTGGCTATCTGTGTGCAGCGTGACAGACGCCTCTGTAATCTTGGCTTCTTTTAGAAAGTCTAAGGCTTCAATCGCGGCCTGCATTTCCATGCGGTTATTGGTGGTGGCAATGTGCCTGCCGCCTAGCTCATGCACCTGACCGTCGGCAAATTCTATGCGGGTGCCCCAGCCCCCTGGGCCCGGATTTCCAGAACATGCCCCGTCGGTATAGATATCTTTTATGCTGGCTGTGGCAGGAGTCATAGATGTCATTAAGTCTCGCGAAAGTAAGCTTTAGCCAAAAGGTAGCTTAGCGCGAATGTATTCCCGGCGCATTTGTGCGATCGCATCAATCGATATCCCCTGGGGACACACCGCCTGACACTCCCCATGATTTGAGCAGTCTC
Source organism: Cyanobacteria bacterium J06627_28 (assembly GCA_038521595.1). Taxonomy (GTDB): domain Bacteria; phylum Cyanobacteriota; class Cyanobacteriia; order Phormidesmidales; family Phormidesmidaceae; genus Phormidesmis. The sequence goes on from JBCBKQ010000111.1 coordinate 6,646, forward strand.
CAAAGCCTTCCGCCGTCATCTGCTGCGTCATTTTTACCACGCGATCCTTGCGCTCCGGCTTCCCTTGCGCTAGCAGGGCTAAATGAGAAACCTTTGCAGCGGTAAAGAGCGAAGCAGAGGCGTTTGGACAGGAAGCCACACAGGCACCACAGCTAATGCAGGTGGCATAGTCAAAGGCTTTATCCGCATCGGGCTTTGCGACCAAGACAGCATTGGCGTCTGGCGCGGCACCTGTTTTGACAGAGACATAGCCACCCGCCGCCACAATGCGATCAAAGGCGGTGCGATCTACGACTAAATCTTTGACTACCGGAAAAGCCGTCGCTCGCCAAGGCTCTAAGGTAATCGTGTCGCCATCTTGAAAATTGCGCATATACAGCTGGCAAACGGCTGTCTTTTTCTGGGGGCCATGGGCCTGGCCGTTGACCATCATGCCACAAGAGCCACAGATCCCCTCTCGGCAATCATGGTCAAACTCAACCGGCACTTCGCCCTGTTGAGTCAGCTGCTCGTTGAGCATGTCGAGCACTTCTAAAAACGACAGGTCAGGCTGCACATTGTCTACGGTGTAGTTGGCAAAGCCTCCTGAGGCTTGAGTATTTTCCTGTCGCCAAACTTCTAAATTGATTTTCATTGGTATTTGTGTAACTTTGTCCGGTTGCTAGGAAATAGCCATGGCTTTGGGCTCAATAATCGCCCATCCATTGGTTTGAGCGCCCGTTAGATAGTCGTCAATAATTGATTTAAAAGCAGCCTCAACCTCTGTGGGGGTAGTGCCCTCAGCAGTTAAATAAAGGCCTTCAGCATTGTCAACAGATGCATAAATGCAATCATCTTCAAAATCTATTTCGACGTTACCTATATAGCTCTTGTACTCAATAGTGTTTTTCATGAGTTGCCCTCTAACAAATCTCTAATTCCGCTGTCTATCAAAAACTTCCTGAGGTCTTTGATGTACGGGCGCTTAATGTATGGCTGAGGATGCGGCGGATGCATTCCCCGGGCTTTGCCATTCAGCTCAAACACTACGTTGGCACCACCCTTACTGTGACGATCACACCCTAACGCTACTAGCAAATTTGAAACATCTGAGAACCTTAGCTTTTTGCTGTGTGGCATCACCCAGATCTCTCTATAGAGCTTAGCTCTGCTGCTGTTTAGTTTCACAGTTTTAGTCCTAGCTACTTTAGTCTTAGCTACTTATAAGAGCGTTGGGTGAGTTTGACGTTTTCAAAGGTCAGCTGTTCACTGACGAGACTGTGGGCTTGCTCATCGCCTTCATAGTGCCAAGCGGCGGCGGTGGAATATTGACCATCGCGTCGTTGAGCCTCGCCTTCGGGGGTTTGATATTCTTCGCGGAAGTGGCTGCCGCAGGATTCTTCGCGGGCGAGGGCGTCGCGGGCCATGAGTTCGCCAAGTTCCATAAAGTCGGCGACGCGACCGGCAAATTCGAGGTTTTTATTGAGGGTGTTGGCTTCGCCGGGGACGCGGAGGTTTTGCCAGAATTCTGCTCTGAGCGATCGCACCTTTTCAATCGTCTCTTTCAGTCCCGACTTAGAGCGGCTCATGCCCACACCATTCCAAATCAGCTGGCCCAGCTCTCTATGAAACTCTAAAACCGTCTTGTCGCCCTGGATGCTCAGCAGCTTTACCGTTCGTGCCTTGGCAGAAGCTTCGGCTTCAGCAAAGGCATCGTGCTCGGTGGTGACAGGTGCGATCGCACTCGTCGCAATGTAATTACTCAAGGTGTAAGGAATCACAAAATAACCATCTGCTAGCCCCTGCATCAAAGCGCTAGCCCCCAGTCGATTGGCCCCATGGTCAGAAAAATTCGCTTCACCCAATGCAAACAGGCCAGAGACCGTCGTCATCAGGTGATAGTCCACCCACAGGCCGCCCATGGTGTAGTGCACTGCTGGGTAAATGCGCATAGGCACCTGATAAGGGTCTTCGCCTGTGATGCGCTGGTACATATCGAAGAGGTTGCCATAGCGGGCGACGATGGCTTCTTTGCCTTGGGCTGCGATCGCATCACGAAAATCCAGATACACCGCCAGCTTGGTACTCCCGACCCCACGCCCCTCATCAATCACCTGCTTGGCATTACGAGAGGCCACATCGCGCGGCACCAAGTTTCCAAACGTGGGATAGCGAGTTTCCAAGTAATAGTCGCGATCTTCTTCAGGAATCTCATTCGCTGCTCGATTATCGTTTGCCTTTTTCGGTACCCACACCCGGCCATCATTTCGCAGGCTCTCACTCATCAGCGTCAGCTTCGACTGAAACTCACTTGCCACCGGAATGCAGGTAGGGTGAATCTGCGTAAAGCAAGGATTGGCAAATAGCGCCCCCCGCTTATGGGCTCGCCAAGCCGCCGTCACGTTTGAGTTCTTACCATTGGTCGAAAGGTAATACACATTGCTGTAGCCCCCCGTCGCCAAAATCACCGCATCTCCGGCGTAGCGCTCAAATGCACCTGTGAGCAAATTGCGCACCACAATGCCCCGCGCCTGCCCATCGACTACGGCCAAATCCAGCAGCTCCCGACGGGGAAATAGCTCAACGTTTCCTGCTGCCACCTGCCGCATCAGCGCGCCGTATGCACCTAGCAGCAGCTGCTGCCCCGTTTGCCCCCGTGCGTAAAACGTCCGCGACACCTGCGCCCCACCAAAAGACCGATTGGTCAGCAGGCCACTGTATTCGCGGGCGAACGGCACGCCTTGGGCGACGCAGTGATCGATGATTTGATTGCTGATTTGGGCTAGGCGGTAGACGTTGGCCTCCCGAGAGCGATAGTCGCCGCCCTTGATCGTGTCGTAAAAGAGTCGCCAAACGCTGTCGCCATCGTTGGGATAGTTTTTGGCCGCGTTGATGCCGCCTTGGGCGGCGATGCTGTGGGCGCGGCGGGGTGAATCTTGAATGCAAAAGCTTTTGACCTGATAGCCTTGCTCTGCCAGGGTTGCGGCGGCAGAGGCGCCAGCGAGGCCAGTACCAATGACTAAAATAGTGTGCTTGGCTTTGTTGGTCGGATTGACTAGTTGGCAGTGGTCTTTGAAGGTGTCCCACTTTTCGGTTAGTGGGCCGTCGGGAATGCGAGGGTCTAAGGTCATGGGTTTAGTCTATGAGTCCGAAATAAATCGATAGGGGAAGTCCGATAAAGCTGAGTGCGATCGCACCTCCCATCACCGCGCTTGCCGCAAACACACCCGGCTTTGTCGCCACGCCAAGCGACTGCAGCGCACTCCAAAGTCCATGGCGTAAATGCAAACCCAAAAAGCTCAAAATCAAAACATAGCCAGCGGTATAGGCAGGCCTGTGGAAGGTTTCAAACACCAATCGGGCTAGGTCTCGCTCACCCGAGCCTGGCAGCGCATACACCGGGCCAAACTTAAACGTCGCCAAGTGCCCCACGAGAAACAGTCCCAACAGCACACCCGAAAAAATCATCGTGCGAGAAGCCAGCGTTTGGCGGCTAGGCTCACCCGCGCTTTCGTACTGGGCATAGGCGTCTTGCCGAGCCTTTTGTTTGCCCAAATAAATAGTGATGCCAATCGCCATATGCACAATCACCATCGCCAGCAGCACGCCTTCAATGACCCACAGTAAAGGGCCAAGTTGCTCAATAGAGTGAGCTAGCTGATTGTAGGTATCTGCACTCACAAAGAGCGTGAGATTGCCCAGCACATGGACAATGACAAACGTCACTAACCCTAACCCTGTGATGCCGGTGAGCAGCTTTTTGCCAATGGGTGAGCTGAGTAGGCTACCTGATTTGTCCAGGCGAGGTGGTGAAGCCGGTGAGGAAGCAGCAGTTTGCGAGGAAACCATAGGTGACTGGATATTTGGCATTAGAACTATAGCAATCTACACTAAGCTTGTTGCACCTAGTACAGCTACAACCCTTGTTCTACAAAGCTTAGTGCTTAGCCAGCTGCCCAATGCATTAAGCAGCCGGCTATTCTTCTTAGTTTAAACCGAAAATGCCTGGGGTGTGGCTACAGCCAAACGCCCAGACATTTTTAATCAGTACATTTTTCGATTAGTACCTTGGAAGCTTAGAGAGGAAAGCTTAGTCTTCGATAGTGACAGACTTGATTTTGTCGCCTTTTGCGATCGCATTCACCACATTCATATCCTCCGTCTTACCAAAGACAGTGTGAATACCATCTAGATGGCCCTGGGGCTCATGGCAAATAAAGAACTGACTGCCGCCCGTGTTCTTACCAGCGTGCGCCATCGAAAGGCTGCCTGCCTCATGCTTGTTGGAATTGATTTCGCAGTTGATTTTGTAGCCGGGGCCGCCAGTGCCAGTACCGTGGGGGCAGCCGCCTTGAATCATAAAGTTGGGAATTACCCGGTGGAAGTTTAGATCATCGTAAAAGCCGTCTTTCGCAAGCTTTACAAAATTAGCCACAGTGTTGGGCGCGTCTTGGTCAAACAGCTCTAGGTTAATCGTCCCTTTGTCTGTTTCCATAATTGCACGGGTCATACGGTCATCCTTACGCGGTGATTAACATTCGTCATTCTATAGCAAATGGCAAACTAGCAAATTGCTGGATAAAGTCTGCGATATCAAAACTTTTGCGATATCAGAACTTTTGCGATATCAGAACTTTTGCGATACCAGACTTCTGCGATACCAGACTTCTGCGATACCAGACTTCTGCGCTATCGGCGAACAGCTTTACCCAAATCTCTATCGTAGGCCGCTTCGATGACCTGCAATCGGGTCTCAAACTCTAGCTCCTTTAGATCTGCGCTCAAAATGTGTTCGTCTTGATAGAACTCAATTTTTTCGGCCAGCTGACGCTCATAGTCAGACTGCAGTTGGTCAGTCGCTGCCCGCAGTCGAATTTCATGCTCATTTTCTAGCTGCTGTAGCTGTCGCTGGTTGTTTTGCAGCGCCGCCAGCAAGCGATCAATCCGATACTTTAGTAACCAATACACCAGGGCTGCGCAGAGCAATCCCACACACAACCCAATAAAGAGACCGACTATCACAGCAACACGGCTCCCATAAAAACTATCAATAACAAACTTTGTGAGGATTATAGCGGCCTCTGGCGGCGTTCTAACCCGTGGCCATACAAAAACGCAGAGTAAAGGCTGCGCTCAGGCCAATATAGTTGACGACAAGCTGTGAAAAACTGTGAGGAAATATTACACAGGCCGTAGAGGCTCTCTGTTTATATACGATGTCTCAACGCTTTTGTAGGCAACGCCTTGAGCGATTTCTTATAGGCTATAGGCTAGTAAAAAGGGGCGATCTCCGTAACGAATAGACAGCTGTAGCTGAGATCATTTTCAGTAAGATATAGTTATCTGCGCTAAGTCTATCTGCACTAGATCCGTGCGCTGCTCGTAGCGATTGGTTTTGCACCGTTTTTGGCATACGGTCTTTGGCATACGGTCTTTGGCATGTAAAGCATCCAGCGCTCAGTGATAAAAATCTGTCTCATATATAAGGAAGTGAGCTTTTGAGTGATCCCCAAAGAGTCATGGCTGAAAAAATGATAGGTACTGTTCCCGATCAACTCGGCGCGCCCGACGAACTTAGCGCAGATGCCATCTCGACGGAGCCGACAGATCTGGAGACTGTTGAGACTGCCGTTCTTCCAGTTGTCGATGACGAGTTCAAGACGCCCATTGACGAAGAAGCCAAAGCGCTTGCCTTGACCATTGCAGAAGCGGCAGATGACCGCAAAGCCGGGGACATCACCATACTTGAGACAGGCAACATTTCGTACCTGGCCGACTACTTTGTCATTTTGACGGGCTACTCCAATGTGCAGGTACGCGCCATTGCCAACGCCATCGAAGGCGCTGTCGAAGATAAGTTTGACCGTCAGCCTTTGCGCACCGAAGGCATGAGCGAAGGCCGCTGGGTACTCAAAGACTATGGCGAAGTCATCGTGCATATTTTTATGCCCTCTGACCGCGAATACTACGATTTAGAAGCCTTTTGGGGCCATGCTGAGCGGGTTGTCTTTACACCGACCCCCGTGAATTAGACAGGCTGTACTGGTTCGGCGCGGCATCGTAGATAAATAGATGCGCTCGGTCTAGAAAACGCATAAAATAACGGCACGGAAGCTCGATGGTAGAAATTCGATAATGAACGGCGATCTCAAAAAAAGCTACGTCAGCGCCCGGTGTCCGGTGCCCGTCGATCAAATTCCGATCAAAGAGTACGAAAGTATGAGTGAGTCCTGGTTTTACAGCTGGGGCGCTCGCGATTTAAGGGGGTATTTAGTCCCTGTTATTAGTCTGTGGCTGTTGAGCTGGGTGGTGGTGGGCCCGATGGCTGCGGTCAGCTTTGTGCCTGCAAAAATGCCGTTGCAGTTTGTCGTGAGTGCTTCGTTGGGGGCGTTAGTGCTGCCGACGTTGGCATTGGTGCAGCTCTATACAGGCTGGCGACATGTGTGCGATCGCCTGGCAAAGCCCGCTGTCCCCTACGAAGAATCTGGCTGGTACGACGGCCAAACCTGGGAAAAGCCCGAAGAGATTTCTAATCGCGATCGCCTAATCGCGGACTATCAGGTCAAACCCACCCTACACCGGCTTCAAAAAACCTTCGCCGTCATCTGCGGGATCGTGGCCTTTAGCCTCGTTACCTGGCAGTTCGTTTAGGATCATATCGTCTATGAACAGAGTCAGCCGTACCGCTTCCTCTCTGCTGGAAGTACAGCTGTTGAGAGAGGGCATTGTAGAATCAACCCACAAAGCCTATGCCGTTGCCTGTGATGAAAGAGGCCGTGTCCTAGCAAATGCAGGCGATCCAGAAATTGGCACCTTTATTCGCTCTTCGCTCAAGCCGTTTCAGGCCATGTCTGTCACCTCCGGTGGCACCATGGATCACTTCAAGCTGACGGACAAAGATCTCGCCATCATTTGCAGCTCCCACAAGGGCAGCACCGAGCAAATGCGGCAGGCCTTCAATGTGCTATGGCGCAGCGATGTAGAAGCCACCTCGCTACAGTGCCCAACGCCCAAAGGCGCAGCAACGCCGCTGGCCCACAACTGCTCTGGCAAGCACGCGGGTATGCTGGCGGTTTGCAAGCATCAGGGATGGTCGTTGGATGGGTATTTGCAGCGATCGCACCCCGTACAAAAGCTCGTGATCTCCAAACTCTCTGAGCTACTGGGAATGCCTGCCGATGAATTCATCTGTGCCCACGACGACTGCGGTGTGCCCACCTACCTGATGCAGCTCAGCCAAATCGCCACGCTCTATGCCAAACTCGCCTCTGGCAAAAACCTAGAAATGGAGCGCATCTCTAGAGCCATGACCCATCATCCCATGATGATCTCTGGCCCTGGTGGCTTTGACAGCGAACTGATGCAGCTCACCGAAGGCGACATTGTGAGTAAATCTGGCGCAGAAGGCATTCAGTGCATTGGCCGTGTGGGCGAAGGCATGGGCATTGCCATCAAAGCTGTGGATGGCTCCAAGCGAGCTAAGTATGCCACCGCTGTCTATTTGCTGAAGCAATTAGGCTGGATTACACCAGATGTTTCAGAAGCGCTCTCAGAGCAGTTTATGCAGCCTGGAAAGTACACTCGCTTAGACGTCGTTGGTGACATGTCGCTGATTTAGAAAGAACTTTCAAATAAAGCCACACAATTGAGATGTAACCCGCTATACTTGTTGAGCGCTTAAGGTTACTGACTGAAGCGTAAAAACATCGCGGGGTAGAGCAGTCTGGTAGCTCGTCGGGCTCATAACCCGAAGGTCCATGGTTCAAATCCATGCCCCGCCACCAAATAAAGTCGTTTGAAGGTTTATTCTTCAGACGACTTTTTTGTTTGCGAGAGCCGGTTGATTTAGACTTCTAGCCGACATGGCTCGCTATCCAGCTCAAGAGAGGGGATAGCGCTAGTGCAGGTAAAAACGAAGCAACCCTGACTTTGGCAATGTCTAGTAAGTTGAGGCCTAAGCCCAAAATCATGATGCCGCCAACGCCTGTGACCAGCAAAATGCTCGGCGCTGTAGTGGGATCGGGAATGAACTGCTCTAGGCTGCTAGCGAGCAAAGATAAGCCGCCCTGGTAGAGCACAACAGGAATTATAGAAAAACCGACGCCGATGCCGTAAGTGCCTGTCAGTGCGATAGAGACGAGGCCATCCATCGTGCTTTTGATAATTAAAATTGTGCCGTCGCCGAGTAATCCATTGCTGAGGCTTCCTAAAATCGCCATGGGGCCAATGCAGAATAAGAGGCTAGCGGCCACGAAGCCTTCTGTGAATCGGCTGCCGCCCTTAAACCTGGACTTGAGCCAGTCGCCAACGGCGATCAGTCGCGCCTCTATTTGCCACCACTCGCCTAGCAATCCACCGAAAACCAACGCCAGCAATGCCAAAATGACGCCTTCGATGCGACCAACGCTGGCCTCTGATAGGGCCTGAGCCATGGAGATGCCGATGAAAATGGTGGTGAGGCCGACGGCCTGGGTGATGATGCGCTGCATACTGGCTGAAAGGCGATCGCGTAAAAACAAACCGCTAGTCGTTCCTATTAGTACTAGCACCACATTTATCCAGGTCCCGCTCGTCTTTGCCCAAAAGCTCAGCATGTAACACGATGTAAAGATAGCCCTATCAGCTTATTATGCGAAGGGTACGCCAGTGTGTCAGTCACCTCGTCAAAAAATAGCCATGCCATCAGTTAGTTTACTTAGCGCCAAAACCTACGACATTGAACCATTACAAGCGCATTTAGAGGCCTTACTCGCACCGCTAGGTGGGATGAAAAGCATCGTAAAGCCGGGCGATCGCGTCCTGCTAAAGCCAAACTTACTCACGGGCTCTCGTCCAACAAAGGAATGCACCACGCGTCCAGAAATTGTGTACTGCGTGGCCAAAATGGTTCAGGCCGCTGGGGGGGAGCCTTTTTTAGGCGATAGTCCAGCTTTTGGCAGTGCAAAAGGCGTTGCAAAGTCCAACGGGCTGTTGCCCTGGGCCGAGAAAGCTGGCTTGCCCATCGTAGAAATGCATGGCAAGCGTTACCCGACTGAAAGCAAGGAGTTTGATAACTTTCTGCTTTCTAAAGAGGCGATGGACGCAGATGTGGTGATTAATTTGCCGAAGGTGAAGTCCCATGTGCAGCTGACGATTACGCTGGGTGTAAAAAATTTATTTGGCTGCGTCCCTGGCAAAATGAAGGCTTGGTGGCACATGGAAGCAGGAAAGGACCGACAGCGATTTGGCACGATGCTGGTGGAGACGGCAAACGCGATCGCCCCCGAACTCACCATCATTGATGGCATCATTGGCCATGAGGGCAACGGCCCCAGCGGCGGCGAACCTCGGCAGCTAGGCATTTTGGGCGCCTCTACAGATGTTTTTGCGCTAGATAGAGCCCTGGTCGATATTTTAGGCGTCAATCCGCAGCAAGTACCTACGCTGGTTGAGTCTTTACGACTAGGATTTTGTCCTGCCCTTGCTGAGATTGACTTTCCGCTGGCCCAACCCGCCGACCTAGCGCTAAAAGACTGGCAGCTGCCTGATCACCTAATGCCGATTGACTTTGGCGCACCTCGAGTGCTGCGCTCAACTTTCAAGCATCTGTACATCCGCTTTATTAAAGAGCCCATGGCTGCCTACGCAACACGCTGAGCTTGCCATAGTACGTTCACAAAAACGTTCACAAAAACATTTACTAAAAACATTTACTAAAAACATTCACTAAAAAAAGCAACTGGAATCAGTAGAAGATTCCAGTTGCTTTTTTACAGGGCCAATATGGCTTGCCTAGGCAGCCTGTGAAGCCAGCGGTCTAACCGTTTGACAGGATTTATTTGAGTCTCGGATTGACTTCCTTTGCCATGCCCTTAAAGCCAGCAAAGCTAGGGCCAGGACGACGACGGCGAGTACGAATGGGAGTCTCTAGATAGTCGGTTGCAAAGGTTTGTGTTTCATCGATGACGTTGCCGGCGCTATCTAGCTTTTTGCCAGAGGAGGCGGCTGCGATCGCATTAACAATCAGCTCTTCAGGATCAGGCGCAGCCGGTGCAGCGGGCGCAGCCGGTGCTTCTGGTTCAGCCGCAGGTGTGGCGTTGGCTGCCTTGCCTTTTGCCGCCTTGCCTTTTTTGGCAGTTTTCTTGTCGGGGGCAGCTTTCTTTGCCTTTTTAGCCGCCGCTTTTGCCTCATCGGCAGTATCCTTCGCGTCGCTGGCAACCTCTTTGGCCGTTGCTGTCGCATCGCTGGCTAGTTCTTGCGCCTTGTCAACGACCTCAGCAGAGGCTTTCTTCGCCGTCTTTGCCGCCGACTTAGCGCTCTTGCCGACGTTTTTCGCGACCGACTCGGCAGCATCATCTAGCTCTAAAAAATACTTCTCTTTCCCGACGCCCAGGGTTTTACCAATAGTCTCAAATATTCCGCCGATCATGGCAATTCCACCAGTTACATCATCACGCTTTCGGCAGTTGAGTGACGCTCTGCGCTGTTGAGCTATCAACTGTGCCTATCTTAATTATTGATTTTGGTTGTGAGTGAGCGCAAGACAGCGTTACGTCTATTTACAAAACTTCTTACACAGAGCCTTTTGAGACAGAGCTCACCACTGGCCAATAGAAAACAAAAGCCACCCGGAAAGTCTGACTTTCCGGGTGGCTTTTCCCAGGTAACTTTTCCCGGGCGGCTTTTATGAGATAAGCGCTACGGAAGCCGTTAATCCGCTGCTGAAATCAGCTCGCGCGTTTCTTCAGTCTTCGAAGAGGTCACTGCGACTTTGCCGTCATCGCTGACATCGACTACTGCGGTATCGCCATCTTTGATGCGGCCAGAGAGAATTTCCTCAGCGAGGCTATCTTCTAGCAGGCGCATAATCGCGCGGCGCAGCGGTCTGGCACCGTAGCTTGGGTTGTATCCCTCTTCCACCAATCGATCTTTGAACTTTTCGGTAACTTCGAGCGTAATGCCCTGCTCGCCCAGTCGACTGAAGACCTCCTTGAGCAAGATGACCGAGATCTCTTTGACTTCGTCTTTGGTGAGCTGACGGAAGACGATGATTTCATCCAGACGGTTTAAGAACTCTGGACGGAAGTACTGCTTGAGTTCTTCGTTGACCAAAGAGCGGATGCGATTGTACTGAGACTCGGCTTGGTCAGCCTCTAGCTCAAAGCCCAGACCGCCGCCGCCTTTCTCAATGACTTTAGAACCGATGTTCGAAGTAAGGATAAGCAGCGTGTTCTTAAAGTCTACGGTGCGGCCCTTGGCATCAGTCAGACGACCATCTTCCAAGATTTGCAGCAGCATGTTGAATACGTCTGGATGGGCCTTTTCGATCTCGTCGAATAGGACGACGGTGTAGGGCCGACGACGGACTGCTTCGGTGAGCTGACCGCCTTCGTTGTAGCCAACGTAGCCCGGAGGCGAACCGATGAGCTTAGAGACCGTATGGCGCTCCATAAACTCAGACATGTCTAAGCGAATCATCGCTTCTTCTGCGCCAAAGAAGTATGTGGCCAGTGACTTGGCCAGCTCTGTCTTCCCGACACCCGTTGGGCCAGAGAAGACGAAGCTTGCAATGGGTCGGTTGGGATTCTTGAGGCCGAC
>JBCBKQ010000112.1:0-18058 GCA_038521595.1 Cyanobacteria bacterium J06627_28
CTGACATCGCGAATGCCTTCCCTCAGGTCTTCCCCAAATCTTCCCCAAAAACATGGGTAAAAGTGGGTATACACAGACAAGTGTAATCTGTCCAGACCTTTCTGGAAGCCTTGTTTTATCAACGGATCCTACTGGATTCGAACCAGTGACCGACCGCTTAGAAGGCGGTTGCTCTATCCAACTGAGCTAAGGATCCTTGAGGTAGCTATTCTACATCGATAGCGAATATATCGCATCGGGTAGGTGGGTGCCTAGCCGCCTGAAAATTGCATTGAGTTTCATTGGTTTGGGCCTAGCCCAATTTGGGTATCTTAGCGTTACAGATAAAGCCATTTTTGATTTGGTTCAAACAGCTGAGAGCGCGAAATGTTTGTGCTAACCCCGGCGGATGTTGCCATTACCAGCATTCAGCATCCCAAACAGCCCAAGAAAGTACCTATTTTGTCCTATCAGGACAGAACCTTTCGCCTGCTGAGCGTGTTTAATGCCCAGCAAGAGGCAGAGGCTCATGCTGCCTGGCGCGACCTGATGGACAATGAGGGCAAGGCCTGTGTTTTGCTAGAGGAGCCCCATCGCTACAGCCTATGGCGGCTGATAAAAATAGACAAAGGGATGCTCAATCCGGTGGCGCCAGTGGCCTATGCCAAGGCGTGCGTGCTGCTGGTGCAGGCAATGTATGGCGATGTGGAGCAGGTACTAGGGAGCAAGCAGGCTAAGAATTTTGGGGCGGCGCTGGAGGTAAATGCGCAAAAGCCGGTGCAAGAAGCGGGGGGCTTTGGTGGATTGCTGAGGACGAATCCGCTGACGGAGGTGCCACCTCGCTGGGAAGAGAATGATTTGAGTGCGCTACTGCTAGAGCTACACCGGCTAGGGGTGAAGTTTTTTGGGCGATCTAAATTTGCCAAGCGTACACTGTCGGCATTGGATGTATTACCGGGTGATGACAAAGCCGTATTTTTGACTTGGCTCCAGATGTCGCTGCTGGGTAAGCTTTGGCTAGCCTAGGCGGGAAATGGTGAGAGGCAAATAGCTGATTTTCTACCTTTATACCGCTGGGCAACAGGGTCAAAGATATCTACTGCCATTGGAGAATCAGGGTGTGAGTCAGGATGTAGCAGCTACCAACGGGCTAGCGCAGGCGGATCGAAAGGTCATTATTATTTGTGGTGGGTGGGCACTGCTGGCAGTGGCCTGCTTTTTGGCGTTCGCGGTCTTAGGCGCGGGGTCAGACTGGTTTCCGCTGGTGGTGAGCTTGCTAAAGGTAGGCTCGTTTTTGACGGCGGCGGCGCTGTGCTGGCGAAGTTCGCGGTGTACTGAGATTTTGAGTGGGCAGGTGGTGTGGCAGGCGATCGCAGTCGGGATGGCCTGCTTTGCACTGGGCGATATCACCGTCATTTTATGGCGTAGCCTGTGGGGCATGACGGCGGCGGTGCCATTGGGAAGCATTTTCTACGGCATGAGCTATCTGTTTATTGCGATTGGGCTCTGCCAGGCAGTGATTCCAAGGCAAATGAGTCTGAATTTTCCACAGACCTTGGGCATTTCGGCCATTGGGCTAGTTGGCGTTGTGATGGCTTGCTGGCTAACGTTTCAGACGCCAGCACTAAAAGGCGCAGCCAGCAGCCAGAGCGATCAAGCACCTGTGATTAGCGCTATTTACACGGCAGAAGGTGCGGCCATTGCGAGTGCGTCAAAATCCCCGGCTATTGTGCAAACGATTGATCGGCGATTGAAGCCGATTACGAACAGAATTAGTCTGCTGTATGTGGCGGGAGACTGTGTGCTGGTGGTGATGGCGGCGGCGCTGCTGATTGCCTTTTGGGGGGGCACCTATTCTGAAACTTGGAAGCTCGTCGCGTTAGCAGGATTGTGCCTGTACGTGGCAGATATGTTTTTGGTGTATGAGGCGGGCCAGGGCAGCTATCGGCAGGGTGCCTTTTGGGAGATTTTTTGGATTTTGTCGGCGGTCTTATTTGGGCTTAGCGCGGGGGTTGAGCATGGAATGTCAAAGCGGATGGCGGCGCGATCTGGGCGGCGACAGTGGCTATAAAGGATGTGGACCGGCGGTCCGCTTAATTGCCAAAAAACTGCCATACTATAGCTGTTCGTACTTAGCTTATGCCACTACAAATGGCTATAGACTTTAGTTCTATGTAGCTAGGTGCATAGTAACGGTGAGACCCCACGTCGCCTTGCGGCGCTAGCGGTAGGATTCCGCGTCGTACGGCGCTAAGGAATGCTTACCAAAATAGGGAACGCTCACCAAGACAAAATTCTGAATGCATTCAGAATTTTGCGCCCTGTAAGACCTGTGAAGCACATTGGCGTATGGCCCCTCGAAAACTCTCTGACGCAGATAAAAGCGAAATCGTTGATCTCTACAGACAACCAGGACAGACAACGTCAACCCTGGCAGAGCAGTTTGGGGTAAGCAATAGTACGGTGAGCCGTATTTTAAAGATGTCTTTGCCATCAGAAGAGTACAGTGAGCTGATTGCACAGAAGCGGATGTCTGGCGCATCTGACAAAGGCGGAACCACTCGTAAGCGTGCTGCCCGTAAGCAAACTAAGAAAACAAAAGCAGACGCAGCAGAGATAAAAGACGCAGCAGAGGTAGAAAAGCAGGAAGCGGCAGAAAAGCCTCAGGCCCCTAAGCTCAAGAAAAAAGAAGATTCCGACGAGGCGCAGGCTGATGATGCGGGTACAGCGCCTCGCCGTCGCCGTCGCCGTAAGACCCAAGAAGAAGAGAGTGAGCAGTTGCCTTTGTTGACGGCAGAAGCTGAAGCAACTGCTGAAAAAGAAGAGGAGGAGAGTCAGCCTACGAAGCCAGTGCCAGCCCCCAAGAAAAAGTCTGTGCCCGTGGTCGCTAGTCAGGAAGAGGAAGACGACGAGGACGACGAGGACGATCTAACAGGTCTTGACGAAACCCTAGGCGATGACTTTGGGGATGACGATGATATTGATGAAGAACTAGAGGACGATGACGAGGATGATGGCAGCCTCGAAGTGCCCAAGCCAAAGCTAAAATCGGAGCGCTCGGTAGCCATTATGCCGCTGGATGAAGCGATACTGCCAAAGCCCTGCTATTTGGTTATAGATATGCGAGCAGAGCTGATTACTCGGCCTCTGAGTGACTTTGCAGAGCTAGGGCAAATTCCGAGTGCAGAAGAGAAGGCAACGACGCTGCCCGTGTTTGACAATCACCGGGTAGCAAGGCGGTTTTCTCGTAATAAGCAGCGGGTGATTAAGGTACCTGATGGGAGTTTAATTACGCGGACGAGTCCCTACTTACAGGCAAAGGGAATTACTCGGCTGCTGGTAGACGGACAGGTATTTGACTTGGGAAATCGTTAGAGACTTTTGATTGGCTGTGACTGTTCGGCTAGTCGATCATGCTCTCGAAAGCGGCTCTTACTGCCTGAGGTGTAGCTCCTTGAGCAAGCAGGTTTGGTCCTGGTGCGTTGAATCTGGTGTGTCGGATACTGCGGCATAGATACAATTGTCATCGAAGTCAATTTTGCATGTACCGACATAGCCTTGTGGAAGGAAAGAAGATATGCTGCTGCATTTGTGTACTTGGCCGGAGGTGGAGGCGTATTTGACGCGATCGCGCGGCATTATTTTTCCGATTGGCTCTACTGAGCAGCACGGGCCGACAGGCCTCATCGGCACTGACGCTATCTGCGCAGAAGTGGTAGCAAAGGGCGTAGGCGAGGCGACTGGTGCGCTAGTTGGCCCAACGATTAATGTGGGAATGGCGCTGCATCATTTGGCCTTTCCAGGCAGTGTGAGTTTGCGGCCAAGCACGTTAATTGCGCTAGTGCAGGACTATGTAAAGCCGCTGGCACGGCATGGATTTGAGCGGTTTTACTTTATCAATGGGCATGGGGGAAATGTGGCGTCGCTCAAGGCGGCGTTTTCTGAGACGTATGCTGCGATCGCAGATGCCAACCTGCCTAACACCAGCAACATTCGCTGCAAACTAGCCAACTGGTACAAAAGCGATGCGGTAAAGGCGCTCACCGAGCAGCTCTATGGCGAAGCAGAAGGCTCCCACGCAACACCGAGCGAAGTTGCGCTAACGCAGTATGTCTATCCAGATAGCATCAAAACCGCCGAACTCTCCCCTCAAGTCGCACCAGAGGGACGATCTATCTACAATCCGAGCGACTTTCGGGCTTTCTATCCAGACGGGCGAATGGGGTCAAATCCCGACCTAGCAACCCCCGAACAGGGGAAACAGTTTTACGAGATTGCGGTAAAAGACCTGAGTAACAGCTATTTACAGTTTTTACAGGAGGTCTAAATGGCTTACGCGTCGCCGCTTGTCCCCGATGATTTTGTTGTACCCCAGAGTCTGGTCACAGAAACCTTCCGGGTGCGAATGCTCACAGTTCACGATGCTGTAAAAGACTACGACGCTGTGATGACTAGCCGAGAGCATTTGCAAGGCGTGTTTGGGCCAAGCTCTAACTGGCCAGAGGCAGATCTCAGCTTAGAACAAGATCTTATCGACTTAGCCTGGCATCAAAAAGAGTTTCAAAATCGCACCTCATTTGCCTATACCGTCATGAGCCTAGACGAGCAGCGTTGTCTCGGCTGCATCTATTTCTATCCAACAAAAGCAACAGACTACGATGCTCAGGTCATTTTCTGGGTGCGTCAAAGCGAGCTGGCAAGCGGCCTAGAGACTCAGTTGCTGGAGAGTATAAAAGACTGGGTACAGACAGCTTGGCCCTTTAATCGGGTCGGCTTTCCAGGAAAAGAAATTAGCTGGGACGCATGGTCACCGGGCTAAGCGTTTGCCACAAGCGCACCGTTGGACAGTTGATTGAGCCGGTCAGCGGTGGCCTTATCGAGGTAAAACCAAGTCGATATGATCTTGTACATCTGTTAGGCGTCCAGGCATAGGGGCAACTCGGCAGAGCTGTTGCACAAATGTCTGGACGCCAGTTTAGCTAATGCACTCCATGTCTAGATTCCAGGCATAGGGGCAAACGAATCTACCGTATGGTTCGCGCTCGGCATCTATGCCATAGACAAAGAGCAAGTAGTCGAAGGGCTCTTTTTCGTAGGTGTCTCGGTCAGCAGAGAACAACAAATCGTCTATGGAGACATTGTCACTGAGCGGCAGGCCTAACGATTCAAGGGTTTCAATCTGTTGTTCTAATTTCATGCTCTATCGTCTTTTGTTCGGCAGCGCCCTTCTATAGCTTCTCTCACTTATAGCTTTCCGCGCTTAGCTGTAGACACCACGAACAGCTGAAAACCCTACTACATAGAGCGCTAAGCTATAGCAAAGTGCGTTGGCATAGCCTCGCGTAGCGTTATGCATCCGCGCTTTGCTATAGCTTACGCCACGACGAAAAGCCGTAACTCTTGTTCTGTAAAGCTAAGTGAGTAGCAATGTGCGGAATGCATTCTGCACATTGCTACCTATCACAAGCGGCCAATTTTTCTTCACGCTCGGCAATGACGTCTACCGAGCTTGATCGTCCCGTCATTGCTAGGTGTTTTTCGGCCCATATTTTCGGCCCATAGGTCGTAGGCTTTGTCGGCGGGCGACAGAGAAGTCATTGCTTTGAGCCACAGTTCAATCTTAGTCCACAGTTTAATACCAAGAATAATTACAACAATGTAATTTAGAACTCAGCAAAATCCTGTGTTTCTACCTCTTTAGACGGAAACACCTGACGAAATATTTTCTTTATGTTTGTATCTGCAAGCAACCTCTCCACCTGTTTTCTAACAGAAAGAGACTTAATGGTATGGAAAAGTAAAGATACATTCTTACTTTTCTAGTCGAGTTAGCCATTGATACTGAACGCTTTCAGCGAGCACTAATGTTCTAGCTACCTCGACAGAAACTATAGAGAGAAAGTCTTGTTATTTCCACCCTTATCCTAATGAACCTATGCGTTTTACGTTTACCTCATTTTCTTTGAACAAATTAGCTAGCGTAGCAGCTGCGCTAATGATTCTGCCTGTTGCTGTTGGCTGCGGCACACAGGTAGACGACACTGTTGCAGGAGATGTTGCAGAAGAGCCTGTCGCAGAGACAGTAGAAGATGCCGCCGAAGAACCCGCTGAAGATGCCGCCGTTGAAGGCGATACGATTGTAGATGTTGCCAGTGCCAACGGTTCATTCAATACGCTGGTCGCAGCAATTCAAGCAGCAGACCTGGTTGAAACGCTCAGTGGCGAAGGCCCCTTCACAGTATTCGCACCTACCGACGAAGCGTTTGCAGCTTTACCAGAAGGCGTCCTAGACAAGCTGCTTCTACCAGAAAATCAGGCAGTCCTTGCCCAGATTCTGACTTACCACGTAGTTAGCGGCGAAGTGCCTGCTAGCGCGGTCGAAACGGGCGCAGTCCCTACAGTAGAGAGTACTGAGCTGGATGTAGTTGCAGACGATAGCGGTGTCACCGTAGACGGCGCAAATGTTGTTACAACAGATGTAATGGCCAGCAACGGTATTATTCACGTGATTGACGCTGTTTTGATTCCAGAAGGTGTTGACCCTGCTGCTCTCTAAGGATTGCTCTTTAAGAGTTGCTCTTTAAGAGTTGCCTATTAAGGCACTTCTCTAGACTGTTGTTTTGAAAGCTTCCAGTCTAGAGAAGTCTCGCTCTAGCGAAGAACGATTTCTGATAGCTCCTATTTGACGCCTCCTATTTGACGCCTCGCCTGTGTCAATAGGGGCTTTTCTGATAGGGCAATTCGTTGTATTGATGAAAGTAGATATTCACGATAGGAAACTACAGCAATATGTCATCGTATAAGCGGCTCGCTATCTTCATCTCAGCAGCTTTTATTTCGACTATCGTCCTGTTCAATTTTCGTCCGGCAGTGGCTTCAACTGATGTTGCTGTGCAAGTTACGCCGCTCGGCAGCCATGAAGGCGAGTTCTGTGCGAGGGACCGAGCCTTGGTGTTTGAAGATCCTAATGGGCTGCGAATTCTGTATGACGCGGGCAGAACGGTCGCTGGCGCGGATGATCCCAGGCTAGGCGATATTGATGTTGTTTTGCTTAGTCATGTGCATGGTGACCATTTGGGCGATCGCAGAATTGCCGCCGTCAACGCAGGCACCTGTGCCCAGCCGCAGACAGACGTAAGTACAACACCCAACTCCAGCACCGTTGAAATTGCTGTTAATAAGGGAGCTAGCATCGTCGTTGGCAGCGAGATGTCGAGCTTTTTGGCCAACAAAGTTTCAGGTCTAGGTGGTGACCCTGCAACGGTTCAGCTGGTTCGCTTTGGCGCATCCCGTGAGATTGAGGGCGTAAAAATTACGACGGTGCCAGCCGTTCACTCTAATGGGCTCAGCGGTGATTTTATTGAAGGCGAGCTAGGAGAAAGCCTTTCTGCTGCTGGGTTGAGTGCTTATGTCGGGCCGCCCACTGGATATGTCATCACCTTTTCCAACGGTTTAGTCGTTTATCTTTCAGGCGACACAGGCGTTACCGCTGAGCAGGAGACTGTAGTGCACAATCAGTACGGTGTTGAGCTAGTGGTGATGAATATTGGAGATACTTTTACAACTGGCCCAACAGAAGCAGCCTATGTCATCAACGAGCTGATCGAACCCAACGCAGTGATTGCATCCCATGCTAATGAAGCTGCCACGCTCAACGGTGAAGTTCAACCAGATACTAGAACAGCCGCCTTTATCGAAGCAACGCCCATCCCCGTATATGTTCCGTTAAGTGGTAAAACACTCTCATTTGACGCTGATGGCATCTGTACGGGTGGATGCTCTGAAGAATAACAGCAGAATACTAAGCTATAGCTTCTGAAGAGTCACTTAGGACAGGCTACAACCCTCGTCAAACAAGCAACTCTTTTGAGCAAACGTCCTAATGCATTAGGACGTTTGCTATACTCGGCACCTGTTTTCCTCACCACAGGCCAGCTTCTCTTTTCGCTCAGCGACAACAGTTGCTAAATTGGGTCGCCCAGTCACCGCTAATCGCTTATCCGCCCAAAGTCCATAGACAGCATTGACAATAGGCCCAACAATGGGCCATTTAGTTGCTGCATAGATCCAACCAATGCCGAGAGCTTCGTATGTTTTCTGAAAAACTTCTACATTTTTAATCACGGTGCCATCTGCCAGGACAGCGTGAATACGGCCCATTGCCGTTTCAAAATCTATGCCGCCGTTTTCTTCGGGGCTGTAGCTCAAATCAGCAATATCTGTGAACTTCACTAATCCACGGCCCGCATCTTTTTTTTGCAAAAAGTTGACCTCACGGACACACAGCGGACAGTCTCCATCGTAGAGAAGGTTGACTTTCCAGGTGGGCGTAGCGGATGAAGTGGTGTCAGTTGGTTGAGCGTCAGAAACCGTCATGGACAAAAAGTAAATGGCTTACGCTTCCAGTTTAGTCTGTTTTATTAAGGAATGTTTCGATGGTAGCCGTTGCACCGGCAAGCTTGTGGCAAGGGTTGCCTGTCGTTACGCCTGTGGGGCAGTCAGCGAGGCAGGGTTGTAGATTGGCTTCATCCTCTGACGGACTAGGGGGTACATTGCCAAAGACCATTTGGCAGCTGAAGTCTTCAAAGTTTGGCGTCATGGTCAAAGGAATGCCAAACTTTTCGGTGAAAAACCTTTGAGTGGGCAGCTTGCACATGTTGACGCACATGCCGACGCACTGACTGTCTTCGAGGTAGCGGCATTTTTCTATGTGGACGGCGCTGGGCTGCGATCGCACCACACCATCCCATCCGGTCACCTCGGCCTCCTCCACCGCGCACGGCCCCACCAGCCACTCAAACATCTGCGCTGCAAACCAGGCATTGAGCACACACACCAGCCGCGTTGGCGAAAAAACCGTGCGAATGACCCACAGTACGGGCGCAGGCACTAGCGACTGCAACACCTGCGCCACCACGGCTTGCTGATCGTCAGCGTTGCGGCCCTGCATGATTTGTTTTGAAAGATCGACAAAGCCCGCATAGCCTTCTATTTCTGTGCCCGAACCCAGTGCCTTGGCCATTTTGCGAGAAAACAGCCAAATAAACAGGCGATCTAACCAATTGTCGTCGTAGCCATCAGCCGTATGCATGAGAAATCTGCTGTAGAGGTGCGCCGAAGAAACGCTTTGTGTAGAGTTCTCTTCTATTATGACCGTTGTTTGTTGCTGAGCGCGACTAGGACTAGCACAACCGTCGCTCCCGAGAGTATCAATATCCATTGCGGTAAAAATACTAGCGCCCCTACAGCAGATGGCCTATCTCCGTTCGCAGATGTGGGAGCTTCCGTAGATGCCGGTGTCGAGCTGTTGCTGGATTCAGGGACGGATTCAGGGGTGGATTCAGGGGTGGATTCAGGTTCAGATGCGTCGGCCGGTGCTTCGGTTGGTCTAGACGACCGCTCCCCTGCTGCAACTGTCACCTCAAACTCCAGCTCGAACGTAGAAAAATTTTCTGCGTCTAGTGGGCTACCTTTTAGCAGCAGGGTGTATGCCCCTACCGCAGGGAAAGTCACGCGAGCGCCCGGAATATCGGTATAGCCTTCGGCATCGACCGGGCTCAGGGCAGGCGTCATGTCTACGGACGAATCCGCCTGAGACAACACCGTAAGCTGACAGTCACAGGCCGAAAGCGGAATGGTTTTTCCGCCTTTTTTCGTCAGGGCAAACCACGCCAGAACCTCTTCGCCTGCACGCGGGGTGTCGCTGGGTTCTATATGTAAGGTCGCACCGACATCATTCACAATCTCTACCTGGTGCGCCTGCGCAGACGGTAACCCCTGCCACTGTAGGCTAAGACGATGGGGGCTAAGACGATGGGGGCTTAGCGTCAGACAAATTAGGCTGGCAGCACTCGTCAGCATCAGGTGGCGAATCGACCGTTTGAGTGGTGTTGTTTTGGGCGGTGTTGTTTTGGGCGGTGTTGTTTTGATCGATGTTGTTGTCAGAAGCCGTTGAGGGTGCATGGTGTTTGGCAAAAAGGGTAGAAACAGTAGATGCAACAGAGTGAGACGCCGCGTAGGAGAGGCCGCGCGATCGCACAAAGAAGACGGCGAAAACACCTAACAATAAACTACTAACGCTGGCGTAGTTTCTCCAGGTGAGGGCTAACGCGCCCAGATAATGGGAGCCCACCAGCACAACATGAACAGCCGTCAGGTAAAGTGCCGGTACCCCGAGTAAATGAATTTTTCGCCAGCGAGAACCAAGGGCTTTTTGGGTGCGGTTAAAGCTGGTAATGGCCGCAGGGAACATGAGAAGCAGTGCGATCGCACCGAGCCAAACCCCTACCTGGTGCGATCGCAGCATAAACTGCACCGCCTGCCAGTTCCAATTCCAGGTATGGCTCACCATATGCAGCACATGCAACAGGCTCAGCCCAAACGCCCCCACCCCTAGCGCCCGCCGATAGCGCAAAGGTCCAGCCCACCAGTGCGCTATTGGCCTCGCCACCAGCGCCGCCATCAGGCAAAGCAGCGCAGCATGTCCGCTAACATCGCTCATCGTGTCGCCCGTTCGCACCAGCAGCAACATACCAATGAGAATGGTAACCCAGCCGCCCAGCCGGAAAAGCTGAGATCTCCGATCCTGGCTCAATAAAGACGTCGTCACCCCCATCGCCACCATGGCAGGCACCGTCCCTAGCCCAAAGGCCAGCATCACCGCAGCGCCCCCGAGCCAGCTCTGGGTCGCCGCTGCCCGCAGCTGCCCCGTATACAAAAACCCACAGGGAATCAGCCCCCACAGCAGCCCCAACAGTACCGGCGTCAGCGCCTGTTGCCGACTCGAAATCTGCGCCATGGCTTGATTAATCTGCTCATGAATCCGCTGCTGCCGAGCCGGGTGCAACAAAGGTAAACTAGGCACCCATCCAGGACTCGCCTGACTCAGGCCAAACCAAATTAGCAGCACCCCCGTCAGCACAGACACACCGCGCCGTAACACAGAGCCCACCCCGGCCATTTGCCCACCGGCAAACAACACCGACCCCAAAGACCCAATCGCCGCGCCCACCAATACATAGCTCAGCAACCGGCCCAAATTCAGCAAAAGATGAAAGCCCAGCTGACGTTGCCAGTCCGCTTCACGACCATCGGCTTGATCTAAGTCCGCTTTACCCGCAACAGACAGCGCAAACGCCGCAGTCACTGGCCCACACATGCTGACACAGTGACCAAAACTCCCTAAGAAGCCTATGGCCGCAGTCAACCATAAGTCTAGAGGGGTCGGCATGGGGCAAATTTTCAGACAGTTCGCGTCTGACAATACATATTAATTAGCTATTCAGACGCTTCCGGCTGCTCGGGCGCGTAAACCTCAACCATCACGCTGTCTTCGATGGGCTCACCTTGAGTCGTCAGTGACTCATGGTTATTGGCATTGAGCGTCACCCTAATTTCATTTTCGCCCCCCGGCAGCGTGAGTAGATGCGTCCAGGCGCCATAGATGCGCTGTGCTGATTCGTCATTGATATACAGATGACCATGGCCTTCTGTCGGGAGGCTCTCACCATTGACCTTAGTCGGCTCAAAGTCAAAGTTCGCAGTGCCCACATACAGGTTCCAGCCTCGTACAGCATCTTCCTCTACACGCACGCTAACTGCCGGTACAGGCGTACCGGCCGGGACTTCAAGGCTTTTGGAATGGAAAACATCGTGGTTGGTATTGACCCCTTTGGGATGATCGCCATGGGCACTGTGGTCGCTCGCCGCTTCTGTTGTAGAGGCAGTTGTAGAGGCAATGGCGCTATCTGCATTAACACTGCCTGCATTAGCACTGTCTGCATTATCACTGTCTGCATTGACACTATCTGCATCAGCAATACCTGCATCGGCACTATGCTCCGCACGATGGCCCGTATGACTACAGCCAATGATCGAAAAAGCCGTGCTCACGACGACCATAGAAGTCATTACAGTTTTGCGAACTGGAAAAATAGCCATGGTAGGTTGCGCGAGGAAAATTTGACTGCATAACATCCTATAGTGCCTGCAACGAATTGAGTAGTCAAAAGACAAGACGTCGGACAAGACAAATTGGCCTAGCGGTATCGCAGTTACTAAATTTAGCCGAATGGGGAATGCTCTAACTAACGGTATGCCCGGAAAACGCTACTCTACAAGCGTATTTATATAGGCTGGCTGACGACGCAGAGATACAGGGCTCACGTTCAAATATCAGCTTTCAACGCATCAATATAAGGAATCGTATAGGCAATGAATAAAAAAGTTTTGGCGGGTGTCGGTATTGGCGGTGCGATCGCACTCGTGTTGGGCGGCAAGGCCTTTGTCTCCCATGTCGCAGCCCAAGAAGTCGATAAATTCATTGAAAGCGTTTCTGACGTTGCCGATATTCAATACCAAAAAGTAGACGTCTCTATCTTGGGCAAAGGCGCAACGGTCAAAGATGTCGAAATCACCCCTGTCGGTTCTACAGACCCCATCAAAGTCGATGCCTTTACCGTCTACGACTACAAAGAAGTCAATGACGTCCCTACATACGTCAATATGGCGATCAAAGGCGTTTCGCTCACATCTGATTCACTAGGTGATGGCGCAGAGCTATTTTCTGAGCTGGGTTACGGCAAAGATCTCTCAGCTAACTTTTCAACAGAATATAACTATGATGAAGCCTCACAAACAGTGCGACTAAAGAGCCTGAAGCTAGGCGCAGATGATGTGGGCGATATCGAAATGAACTTTCATTTTTCCAACGTTAGCCTAGACGAAAGCGCCATAGAACAAATGCCGCTTTCTCTGTTTGGCGTAGAGTTTCACGATGCCAAAATTAGCTACAAAGATGACTCCTTTGTTAATCGCTTTTTTGAAACAGCTGCCGCTACGGAAGGCACCACCGTAGAGGAGATAAAATCTGAACTCATTGCCGGATTAGAAGAAGAACTTGCCAGCGGATCTAGCGAACTCTCTGAAGAATTTGTCACGGAGATGACCAACTTCATTGAAAATCCCAAGAGCTTTTCAATTACCTTTGCCCCGCAAGATCCTGTTCCACTCGGTAGCTTTATCAACGTCAATGGGCCAGAAGATATCATCGAACTCTTGAATGTTCGCTTTGATTCCTAAAGCCCATCCTAAAGCCCGAGTCTAAGTTGTTGAATCAGTCTTCCGAATTGCTGGATAAACACCTGCTGGTAGAGACTTAGCGCCATTTGTATGGGTAGGTGTTTCGGGTAGAGCAGGTCGGGGTCTGGGCTTTGTGCGATCGCTCAATTGCTTAATCACAATGTACAAAATCGGCACCACAAACAGGCTTAAGAAGGTTGCCACCAACATGCCACCAAAGACTGCCGTTCCTAAAGATTGACGACTGCCCGCACCCGCACCAGAAGCGATTACCAGCGGAAAAATACTGCTCAGCGTAGAGATGGCCGTCATCAAAATCGGTCGCATTCTCTGCTGAGCCGATTCTAGCGCTGCTTGCACGATGGTGCGTCCTTGCTCGCGCAGCTGATTGGCAAACTCTACGATCAAAATAGAGTTTTTACTCGCTAAGCCAATCAGCATTACCAGACCAATCTGACAGTACACATCGTTTGGCAAACCTCGAAGCGTCTGAGCCAAAAGTGCACCCAGTACTGCTAACGGGACTGCAAAGAGAATGATAACCGGATCCACATAACTCTCGTACTGAGCTGCCAGAACGAGAAAGACCAGAATAATCCCTAAGCTAAAGATAATGGGAGCTTGGTTACCGCCTTCAATCTCTTCGAGCGCTGTTCCCGACCATTCATAGCCAAAACCTGCGGGCAGTACCTGCGCTGCGACATTTTCCATCGCTTCAATGGCCGCACCCGAACTCACCCCCTGTGCAGGCTGACCATTAATGGCAATAGAGCGGAAGAGATTGTAGTGATTGATGGTTTGTGCGCCAGTGGTATCGGCCGTCTCGATGAGGTTGCCCATGGGGACAAGGTCTCCAGTTTGCGATCGCACATACAGCTTTTCGATATCACTGGGCGTAGAGCGAAACTGTTCATCTGCCTGGACAAACACCCGGTACGTGCGCCCCTGCAAATTAAAGTCATTTACATAGCGTGAGCCCAAATTCGTTTGCAGCGTACTAAAAATGTCATTAATGCTCACATTTAGCGACTTGGCCTGATCTCGGTTCACATCAATCGCAATCTGCGGCGTACTGGCCGCGTAAGTGCTAAACACCGCGTTGAGGTCAGGGTTTTGATTGGCTGCGCCCATAATCGCGCCCATGCTATCCACCAGCTGACCTAGATCCGCATTACCTCGTCTGTCTTGCAGCTGAAACTCAAAGCCCCCAAAGTTACTGAGGCCCTGAATCGCGGGCGGATTAAGCGCAAACATTCGCGCTTCTAAAATAGATTGAAAGGTTGGATTTACCCGATCAATAATGTCGAGGGCCGATGCATCGCGCTCTCCCCAAGGATTGAGCGTTGTGAAAATAACGCCGCTATTTGCTGTATTTCCGCTAAAGCCAAAGCCGCCAACGGCAAAGGTCGCTCTGACTTCGGGCTGTTCTAGCAGTAGCGCTTCGGCCTCTGCCATTACCTCACTGGTGTAATTCAGTGAGGTGCCTTCTGGCCCCTGAAGAATGGTGATAAAGTAGCCCTGATCTTCGTCTGGAAGAAACGCAGACGGAACCGTTGTATATAGCCATGCGGTAATGACTAAAGAGGCAACGAAGCCGCCTAGGACAATAAGCTTGAAGCTGACAAGCGCTTCGAGCAGGCTGCCGTAGCGATCGCGCAACCAGTCCAACGCATTATTAAACGGCACAAAGATTTTCGCTCGCCAGCCGGTAGGTTCTTGTCGGGGTCTGAGCAATAGTCCAGATAGGGTGGGTGTCAGGGTGAGTGCGTTGAAAGTGGACAGTGCGATCGCAAACGCAATCGTCAAAGCAAACTGTCTATAGAGTGCGCCTGTCGTCCCAGGGAAAAAGGCCACCGGCACAAACACCGCCATCAGCACCAGCGAGGTTGCAATGACTGCACCCGTCAGCTCTCCCATAGAGGTAATCGCGGCATCTTCTGGATCTAGCCCACGTTTGTTGATCTTTGAGCTAATGTCTTCAACAACAACAATTGCATCGTCTACAACCATGCCCGTTGCCAGCGTCAAGCCAAACAGCGTCAGACTATTAATCGAGAACCCAAACAGTTTCACAATCGCAAACGTAGCCACCAGCGAAACCGGAATTGTCACCGCCGGAATCACCGTTGTCCGCCAGTCTTGCAAAAAGACGTAAATCACCAGAATCACGAGGCCAATGGCTTGAACTAACGTCCACAGCACGCTCATAAGTGACTGCTGTACAAACTCAGTCGTATCAAAGCCGATGCCATATTCCATGCCGGGCGGAAAGTCCGCCGCAAGCTCAGCCATGACCTCTTTCACACCTGCCGCCACTTCTAGCGCATTACTCCCCGGCAGCTGAAAGATGCCTAAGCCAACCGCATCATTACCGCGAAATCGCAGAAAAGAGCTATACCGTTCAGCCCCTAGCTCCGCATAGCCTACGTCTTTTAGCCGAATCAGCTGACCGTTCTCGCCGGTTCTCAGGACCAAATCCTCAAACTCTTCTGGCGTTTGCAGACGGCTATTGGCCCGCAAGTCTACCTGAAAGTTTTGATCGTCTGGAGCAGGCGGCTGACCAATTTGACCCGCACCAACCTGAATATTTTGCTCACGCAGCGCATTGACGACATCGTCTCCATTTAGACCTCTTGCAGATAGCAGCTGAGGATTGAGCCAAATGCGCATGGCATAGGTACGTTCACCAAAAATAGTGACATTGCCGACGCCATTGACCCGCCGCAGGGCATCGGCAATATATAGATCCGCGTAGTTACTCAAAAAGATGTCGTCATATTGATCATCTTCTGTAAACAAACTCATCGCCAGCAGAATGTTGCTAGTCTGCTTTGCGACCGTCACGCCTGTTTGCCTGACCACCTCTGGCAGCTGTGGCTCTGCCAAAGAGACTCTGTTCTGCACATCGACTGCAGCGATGTCTTTATCCCGAGAAGAATCGAAGGTAACAACAATGTTGCTCACTCCGTCGTTACTGCTGTTAGAGGTCATGTAGCGCATGCCCTCTACGCCGTTGATTTGCCGCTCTAAAACAGTGGTAACGCCGCGTTCTACCGTTTCAGCATCTGCGCCAATGTAGCGAGCAGTCACATTAATTTGCGTAGGGCTAATGTCTGGATACTGCGCAATTGGCAGCGTTGGAATGCTCACCGCACCAATGAGCAGCATAATCAGCGCACAGACCGTGGCAAAAACAGGCCGTTTAATGAAGTAGTTAACAAACATAGATCAGGCGCAGAACGAGGCCCACGAGAGAAAAGAGAACGCTGTCAAACCAGAAAATAGCAATCAACAGTTAACTAAAGCGGATAACTAAAGCGAATAACTAAAGCGAAGGAAAATTAAGTGAGGGATTATTGAGCGTCTTCATCAGGCATAGGTGTCTCTGAGCCCTGTTCACCTGGGGCGCCTTCTGGTGGGGCCTGCATGATGGGGACACCGTCGCGTAAATTTAACAGTCCAGATGTAATCACAGTGTCACCTGGAGAGAGCCCTTCTAAAACCTGATATTCGTTGCCTTGCAACTCGCCCAGCGTTACAGGCTGTAGCTTCGCAACCGTTGGAGGTGGCCCTTCGCTCTGGCCACCAGCTCCGCCAGGTGGGCCGCCAGGGGTTTCACCTTCAGCAGGGGGCTCTGGCTCACCCGGTACAAATACAAACGTTTCCCCGCCCAACCGAGAGACTGCCGTTGTCGGGATTAAAATACCGGGTCGCTCGTTCCAAATGACCCTTACTTCTAATCGTTGGTCGTCTTGCAGCGGCTGAGTAGGCGTAGAAAATCTTGCTTTTGCTAAAACCGTCTGTGTCGCAGCATCTGTTGTTGGCGATACAAATTGAATGTTGCCGCTTGCAATGACGTCCTCTTGACCAAAGGGACTTAGCTCCACGGGCATCCCAACTGTTAATCGCCCGGCCTCTTCCACAGGGACTGCAATTTCTAGGGTAAGGTCTTGATTTTGAGTGATCGTTGCTAGCTGGCTGCCTGCCGTTACATAGTCGCCGAGCTTGATCGGAATGTCGCCAACGATGCCGTCGATGGGTGCGGTGACTGTTTTATCTAGTAGGTCCTGTTGGGTCGCGTTGGCGTTGGCGTTGGTTTGCGCGAGCGTTGCTTCGGCGCCTGCCAGGCTGGCTTCTAGGGCGCTGATTTCTTCTCTGGCAGAATTGAGGGCTGACTCGGCTACGGTGCGATCGCGCACAACTTCGTCCAACGTTGACTGAGGCAACGCCCCTCTCTCTACCAGCGTCCGCGTCCGACCCAAATCGGTATCTTGCAGCTGTAAATCTGCCAATAGCTCAGACTGCCGTGCCCTGGCTGCTCGCAAACTGGCCTGGGCCGAATCTCTTGCCGATCTTGCAGCACTGACGCTGGCCAAGGCTGCATTGTAGTCTGCCTGAGAGCGATCAGGGCTCAGCTGCATAATCGGTTCACCCGCCGACACGCGATCGCCCGACGATACAAAAATCTGCACCACTCGGCCCGCTGCCTCAGGCTGCAAACTCACCCCAGCCTGTGCATCTAGCACACCCACAAACTCAGAGCTATCCTCCAGCGGCGACTCCTGCAATCGCGTCATTTCCACCGGGAAAGCGGGCGGCCCCTGCATTCCTGGCCCGCTCCGACTCGCCAGTACGCGCCACAGCACAAACCCTACCCCCATCATTGAGAGCACCAGCAGCACCCAAAGCCAAGGAGAGCGCTTTTGCTGATCGCTATCCTCAATCGTCGGCACAGTCGAAATAGAAGAGTCAGTAGAAGCCGTCATAAGAAATGCGCAGTTACGCCATTACCTGAGTATAACTAAACTAGTCCGTTTGGTTTAGTTTTCATGCACAAGAAGCAGATGACAGCGTCACGATACTTGCAAACTTCAGTGTTGACGTGAGCTTTGGTTGTTCTTGAAAAATTACAGATTACACAAAGATAGACAGTTTGAGTGACTCAAACATCTATCCCAAGAATGAAGTGCTTTCCTTTCAGGAAACACAATTTTTTCAA
>JBCBKQ010000113.1:0-17972 GCA_038521595.1 Cyanobacteria bacterium J06627_28
CAAATGCCGCAGCCTATCGCTTTGATTCAGTGGCGGTAAAGGAAGCCAAATTTGAAATAGACGGCGTCTTTTTGCCACCAGAAGGGTCTTCTGGGCCGATTATCTTTTGCGAAGTACAGATGCAAAAGGTAAAGACGCTGTACGAGCGACTGTTTGCGGAAGGCTTTTTGTACTTCTATCAAAACCGCGATCGCTTCACCGACTGACGAGCAATTGTCATTTATCCATCGCGCAGCACAGAGCAAAACGACGTCCATCCTTTTCGGAATCTCTTAGCGAGCGACCAGATGCAGGTGGTCTATCTAGATGAGCTAGGCAAAGTTGAGCATTTACCCCTGTGGATTGCGTTAATGGTGCTGACTATCGTCAGTGATGATGAGGCACCAAAAGATGCCCGGACACTCATTAGACGCGCCATCCAGGAAAAATCAGCCGAGGAAAATCGTGTCATTATAGAAACAGTGGCGGCGATTATTTCGTACAAGTTTGACCAGCTTAGCCAAAGGGAAATCCACAAGATGCTAGATATTTCACCAAAAGAAACCAGACTCTACCGAGAAGTTACTCAAGAAGCCCGCCAAGCAGGCAGAACAGAAGGACAAGCTGAGTTACTACTCCGACAACTGCTCAAACTGTTTAGAGAGCTGCCTGAGGATGTGCTATTGGACGTCAGAAACTTACCCGCATCAGAGCTAGAAGCCTTAGGCGAAGCTATTTTTGACTTTGGCAAGCTTAGTGATTTGCGCGCTTGGCTAGAGGCAAGACCATAGGAGCTGAAGCTATGCCTTCGGTCACTTGCGCTAAACGTGTCAAACGGTCTAAGTTTGGCCTGATTCTATAGACGTGGCATAGCCGGTGGGCGAACGATTTAATTTTCAGGTGTTTGGTCGGTTTTGGGCGATCGCAAAACCCTACTGGACAGGCAAAGACAAGTGGAAACCTTTGGGGTTACTGCTGCTGATTGTATTACTGCTGCTGGCCTACACTGGGCTCAGCGTGGTGATTAACAACCAGCGAGGCGAGCTGATTTCGTCCCTGTCGGGCAAAAACGAAGAGCGCTTCTGGCAAACGGTGGCAATTTTTGTGGGGGTGCTGGTCATTTATGCGCCGCTGCTGGCAGGGTATACCTATCTGCGCGATCGCCTAGGTTTAGCCTGGCGGCGATGGCTCACCGATAGCTTTGTTGAAAGGTATTTCAGCGATCGCGCCTTTTACAATATCAATCAGTTCAAACCAGAGATTGACAACCCCGACCAGCGCATTGCAGAAGACGTCAAAAGCTTCACCCAAGAATCCCTCACGCTGACGCTAGTCGTCACAGATTCGGTTTTAGAAGTCATCGCCTTTAGCGGCGTACTGTGGGGCATTTCTAGAGAGCTTGTTTTATTCTTACTAGCCTACGCGGTGTTAGGCACGCTAGTCACTGTCGGTGTCTTCGGCAAACCACTCGTCAAGCTAAATTTTGAACAGTTAAAGAAGGAAGCAAACTTTCGCTTTAGTCTAGTGCGGGTCAGAGAAAATGCCGAAGCGATCGCGTTCTACCAAGGCGAAGCCCAAGAATCCGCACAAGTCAAAGAACGATTCATGGCCGCTTTCAACAACTACAAGCAGCTACTGCTGTGGGAACTCACACTAAATGGCCTCACCAATTTCTATGAGTTTGTGCCCTACGTGCTGCCTGCCATCGTGGTCGCACCCGCCGTCTTTGGCGGAGAGGTCGAAGTCGGCAAGGTCAGCGAGGCCCAAGGCGCGTTTATCCGAGTCTTTTTCTCACTTAATGTGATTGTCGCTAGATTACAGTCACTCACAGCCTTTGGTGCTGGAATTGACCGTCTGTATGACTTTACGCAATCGCTAGGCACGGCAGAATTAAAGTCTGAACCAAAGTCTGAACCAAAGGCTATGGATAAGTCAAACACAGAGCCAACGATTGACTTTGAAATTGCACCAACGCTCGCGCTAGAAAATGTGACACTGCAAACGCCTAACTATCAGCGCACACTCATTGAAGATTTGTCGCTGTCTTTGGGTGAGAGTAAGTCTTTGCTAGTGATGGGGCCGAGTGGGTGTGGCAAGAGTTCTTTAATGCGTGCGATCGCAGGACTTTGGACCTCTGGCAGCGGCACTATCGAGCGCCCAGACCTGTCAAAACTGCTATTCCTACCGCAAAAACCCTACATGGTACTCGGCGATCTGCGTCAACAGCTCAAATATCCCTACCCAGACGTAGACTTTACAGACGATGAACTCACAGGGGTACTCACAAAGGTAAACCTGCCGGATCTGGCCGAGCGCTTCGGCGGATTTGAAGCCATAGAAGAATGGGGAGATGTTCTATCCCTTGGAGAACAGCAGCGGCTCAGCTTCGCCCGCGTTCTCCTACACAACCCCACCTACACAATTTTGGACGAGGCCACCAGCGCCCTAGATAGCCAAAACGAAGAACAGCTATACAAACAGTTAGCTGACGCCAAAACGGCCTACATCAGCGTTGGCCACCGAGAGTCGCTACAGACCTATCACACCGCACTGCTACGACTCGCCACAAACCATAGCTGGGTCATGTGCGACCAACACACCTGATTCTTGCTAATCGAAATAAACCGTTTTCTTCGAGCTGCCGTTGCGGCGGCTGTCAGGAGGACTTTACTTAGCGCCCTGACGGCATCATCCCTCAGACGCCGGGCTCCGAACGCTAGGCTCCGTGAGTTAGATTAAATGAGTTGTGGCAAAGCGCGGACGCGTTCACGCATCTGCTATGCGCTTTGCGTTGCCAGTTGAGGGCGTATCCTTTCGCGGTGTAACAAGCAAAACGTGGAAAGCTATAGGCTAAAAGAGCTAGCTGCTGAATTCAATGTTCCAAACCACCCGTCGCCGCCTTGCTCTCTGGTACACCACCGTCACCGCCGTACTGCTGCTGCTCTTCGCCAGCGGCGTCTACATCTACGTTCGCAGCACCCTTGTCGAGCGCGTAGACGACACCCTCAACCACGTCGTCGAAGTCGTCCAGCGTCAGCTCGTCATCGAACCAAACAACGAAAACGCTCCCCGCCTGCGAACTGCAGTTGGCGGCGGCATCGAAGAGCCGCTCAGAGTAAATATCGAGGACAGCTTTCGGAACAGTGAAGCCGCCAGCGAAGACGATCATATCGACCTTGAATGGTTCGATCCCGCAGGCGAGTTGCTGTGGACGACGTTTGCGAGGCCTCACCACATAGGCCTACATGTAAATCCAAAGGGAGAAACCGTCACGCCACCTGACGGTATTGTCCTTCGTCAAATCACTCGCCGCGTCCAATCGGGCACCCAGCTACTGGGCTATATCCGTGTCAGTCACCCATGGTTTGAAGTCTCAAAGCCCAGCCGCCAGCTCATCGTCGATCTTGCCCTAGGCAGCAGCGTCATGATCGTCGCGGTCGCCTTTATCGGCTGGCTGCTATCTGGACTCGCCATGGCCCCAGTCAAGACCTCGTATCAGCAGCTAAAGCAATTTACCGCCGATGCCTCCCACGAGCTGCGTAACCCCATCGCCGTCATTCAAACCAATGTCCAAGTAGCCCTCGCCGATCCCGATGAACAATTTCAGCGTAGCCAGCTCGAAGTTGTTGAACGCCTTACCCGTCGGTTGGGTCGCCTGGTTGATGACTTGCTCTTTCTGGCACGCCAGGAAAGTGGGCTCGTGCCCATGCGACGAGAGCCGGTACAAATAGACACGCTACTCACAGAAGTGATTGAAGAGCAGCAGGCGATCGCACAGGACAAATCCCTGACGCTAGCACAAGCGATCGCACCCACCGCATCCCCCATCCAAGGCGATCCCAACCAGCTCACCCGCCTGTTTACCAACCTCATCGCCAACGCCATCCAATACACAAACCAAGGCAGCATCACCGTCACCTTAGAGGCAGCAAACAGTCAAAATACGATCACTGTCTCAGACACGGGCATTGGCATTCCAACCGAAGATCTCACCCATATTTTTGATCGGTTTTACCGCGTTGATCCTGCCCGCAGTCGCAGTGCAGGGGGATCTGGATTAGGGCTTGCGATCGCAAAAATTATCACAGACAATCACCAAGGTCAGCTCACCCTCACCAGCACCCAAAACAAAGGCACCACTGCCACCCTCACCCTGCCAACAAAACCCGCCTCACCCATAGCAAAAGCATAAAAAGCGCCCAGCAAGACCCTCCCGTTAGGCGCTTTTCACAATCACTTTTGACAGTTTTATAGCCAGCTGCTCAATGCATTAAGCAGCTAGCTAAGCCCTAAGCTTTATAGAACAAGGAGGGCAGCTGTACCAGGTGAAACAAGCTTAGTGCAGATTGCCATAACAGATTCGGCACCTACTCATCTAGCAGCAAACTCACCTTCGGACTAAACGTTTTCTCCTCAGGCATCCCCAGCTCACCCATCGGCTCAGCCTCAGACTGATTGTACGAGTACATCACCCCACCGGCATTCCCCACTCGAATCGTCATCGACTCATCCGCCGCCCAAGAGCGCGTCTCACCCTGCTCCAAAATCGCCTCAAACGCAGTCGTCCCGTCAGACACCACCCGCACCCAAGACTGGCCTGTCAAAACCAAATCCACCTCAATGGGTCGCGTTTGTACCTGCGGCTTGACCGGCTCCGTCACCGCAACTTCCACGGGCTCAGTGGGTTCAGGCATCAGCTGCTCAATCGCCGCCGGATCCAAAATCGGCTGCGCCGTCATATCTGGCGCATTGCGCGCAATCAAACCAGACAGCGCACTTACCGCACCCATAATCAACAGCACATAGGCTCCATACAAATGCAAAGGCCGCAGCTGTGCCGCCGGAGAATCTTTCCAGGATGCACGCGGTGGATTGACCACCGGACGGGTGAAAAATTGACTCGCCAAAGACTCACCGTCTAATCCCAGCGCATTACCGTACCGACGCAGCAGCGCTCGAACATAAATCGGCTCAGGCAGCGTTGCCATATCGCCTCGTTCCAAAGCCTCTAACAACGTCTGACGAATCAGCGTCAGCTTTTCAATCGCTTCTAGCGTGAGTCCACGCTGCATACGGGTTTGTTTCAGCGTACTGCCAAGAGACTGAAGCTGCTCTTGCTGCAATTGCTGGGCGGTGGGCTGTTTGGTGCGGGCTTTCTGCTTCATGGTAAGGCGATGATGTGGCAGATCGAAAAATAACTATCCAAAAAATGTGGCGATTAGATAAGCAGCTACCTAGATGGACTAAATGCCTATAGGCAAGTGACTTAAGAAACTAAAGAGGAAACCAAAAGGGAGACCAAAAGACTCACAAAAAAGGCAAAAGCAGCTTACACAACTTAGCCAACTGCTGCAGCACGCTTGAGCTGAGCAATTTCTGACTCAGTGAGTAAACGATACCGGCCCCTCGGCAAACTTCCTAGCTGTAGTGAGCCAATTTTTGTTCTGTGCAAGGCTGTCACAGGGTGGCCCAGGAGTGCCGCAACTCGGCGAATCTGTCGGTTTCTGCCCTCCCTAAGCACAACACTCAAGAGAGACTGAGACTTTGGCAGAGACTTCAGCAGCGTGACCTCTGCAGGTAGCGTCTGCCGATTTTCTAACATGACTCCGGTGCGCCACTGCGCCAACGTCGCAGCAGAAGGCACACCCTTCACCGTTACCCGATAGTGCTTCGGTAGCTGATGACGAGGATGCGTCAGCTGATAAGTGAGCTGACCATCGTTGGTCAAAAGAAGAGCACCCGTCGAATCTGCATCC
This sequence comes from Cyanobacteria bacterium J06627_28, assembly GCA_038521595.1. Lineage (GTDB taxonomy): Bacteria > Cyanobacteriota > Cyanobacteriia > Phormidesmidales > Phormidesmidaceae > Phormidesmis. Next base: position 5,736 of record JBCBKQ010000113.1, read on the forward strand.
AAGCGACCGACTGGGTGGAGTCCTACTCCTTTTTGCAAAGAAGGCACTAACAGGTCTAAAACTGTCTTTCGCCCTTGGGGATCCTTACAAGTAGAGACCGCCCCTCTGGGCTTGTGGAGCAAAAAAGTTTGGGTCTGGGGGGCATCCCCAATCTCCACTCCATCAACGCAAATACAGTCAACACTTGCATCTGCCTGCTGACCCAGTTCAGCAACTTTGCCATTGACAGTCACCCTACCGCCTAAAATTAGCTTTTCGGCTTGGCGGCGGGAGGCAATGCCTCGCTGAGACAAAAGCTTTTGCAGCCTTTCGGTCATAAGTACGGACAACCCTTTTGTAATCTAGAACCTGCGTTCCGTGTAAAAACTTAAGTGTCCGGTAGTGGTATGAATCCTTCTTCATTCAAGCAGCTATCTCTAGATAACCACAAGGGGGTAACCCTACTGAATAGAGAACATTTCACACGACTTTTAGTCTCTATACCTACGTAAATACCGCAATAAAAGCGATCCCATGCCACACTACAGCCTTTTACACCCTGCTTTTACGGGGATCATTATCTCAAATTACGGACGGTGCTTTATCTTTTCTTTATCTAGAATGCTAAAGATATAGTAATGCGCTGATGCATGAGCGCATTACTATGCACCTAGCGCCCTTCAGAACATAGCCTACAGCTGTCGGTAGTGGCTAAAGCTAAGCACGGAACGCTATAGAACGCTATAGAACGCTAAAGAGGACACTCCAAAAGGCATCTCAAGAAAACGCCTAAGAAAACGCCTAAGAAAACGCCCAAGAAAACACCTAAGAAGACAGCCATAAAAGCTTCAATATTAGGCAGAAGAATCCATCAGCAAATCTTGAGCCGCCGGAACAGTTTCAACCAGGCGCTTGTTAGGCAACCACACAGATAGCCAGCCGCCGCCTGTTGCAGGATCGTTCTTAGCCTCTACCCAGCCCTGGTGAGACATCGCTACTTGCCGAACAATCGCTAGGCCTAGGCCAGATCCACTACTCATCAGCTCTGCCATGTCCACGCCTTCGGTCACATCGTTGGCAGGAGCGCTTATGTTCTGTTCGCGGCTACGGGCCGGATCTCCCCGATAAAATCGGTCAAAGACATGGGACAAGTCCTTTTCTGCAAAACCAGCCCCTGCATCAATGACCTCTAGCAAAATATGGCGTGCATCCATATTCAAAGACCCGCCTCGCAGGGCCGATGCTGGCGGTCGCCGGGCCCCCGAAGCCTGAGCCAACCCCAGCCGTAGCTGAATCGTCTGGTTTGCAGGGCTATATTTGATGGCGTTGCTAAGCAAATTAAACAAAGCGCCATGAATTAAGCTGGCGTTCACCGTTGTCACTAGCTTGTGCGGCCCCTGATAGGTCAGCTCTAGCTGCTTTAGCTTTGCCAGCGGTTCTACACTTTGCCAAGCTGCATAAATCAAAGGCACCAAGTCAGTATCAGCTTCGTCCTGTAGCTGCGAATGCCCCTGCTCCAGGCTATTCATAGACAGCACCCCATCCACCAGCTTGCTCAACCGAATCACTTCTTTGAGCAATCGCTCTACCCAGCTCAACAGGTTTGGTGCAACTCTCGATTGCAGTGTTTCAGCGACCAGCCGAATCGAGGTCAACGGCGTTTTGAGTTCGTGAGCAACATCTGAAATCCAGCGATCGCGCTGCTGCGCCATCAAAACGGCTTCCTGTTTATTTTCCAAAAAGACGCCCACCTGCCCCTGATTTAGCGGTACACCATACCCCTGAAGCGGGTACGCAGGCCGCTCTAGATAGTTAAACGGGTCGGTCGAAATAGAGTTAAAGGTCCAGCGAGCCTCGCAAACCGTTTGCGCCTGCCGTGTCCGCTCAACCAGCTGATCTAGCTCAAAAGAACGTACCACTGCCAGTAGCAGTCGCGGCTCAGTGTAGTCCCCTTGCTCAATGTCTAAATAGTCCTGCGCCCTTTGGTTACACCACAGCAGGCGATTTTCCTCGTCTAGCTGCATGTAGCCCACAGGTGCATTTTGCAGCAGCTGTCGAAACTCACGGGTCTGCTGCGTCAAACGATCTAACTGAGCCTGCTGATCGCCAATAGCACTTGCAAGCTGAGCGCTATAGCCTAGCGTAGAGAGAGGCTGTCGATCCTCCATCCGCACGAGAAGTCGTTTGAGCTTGGCATCGTAACGTCGTCGGTCACATATCAAGACGACACCGCCGACCATTAACCCTAAAAAGAACCCTAGCAGCATATTCGTTGCTCTCACGCCTAACTTAACTGCTGCAACAATTCAGCTCACTAAAACAATTCAGACCTCTCAGGATCGAGGATTAAATAACCGGCCATTTTCAGGCTTCTTGCCAGCCCTCACCCCCTAGATCCTTCTCCCTAGGGAAGAAGGGGAACTAGAGAATCCTTCTCCCTGAAGGAGAAGGATTTAGAAGGTAAAGCTTTGCTCTTCTCGCAGCGTGGGCTGGCGAGAAGATAAGCATGTGCAAGTTATTTAGTCCTGAGTCCTAGATAAGCATAATACCGCAATAAAAAAGACGTGCCCTGTCTAGAGCACGTCTTTTCTATTTGTTTTCACTTGAAAAGCTTTTCGCTTCAAAGCGCTGTCGAGCACAGTACTGTCGAAAAAAGTACTAGCGGACGATGGCTCCACGATACTTCAACACATCTGTAGAGCGAGCAGCAGGTGCGTTGAGTGCTTTACGAACGTGATAAGTTGCGCCACGGTAGTGACCAACTTCTTCAGTTTCAGTGACTTGAACAGCAGGCTTAGAAGTGTTGTACTTTACGCCACGGTATGAAAGTTGCATGGTAATCGCCTCCAAAGGGATTGAGATGTTTAAAGAGGCGCGTTCCTTCAGGGTTGCATCCATCTTGATATGGACCCTTACTTCCGTCTTTTGTCTGGCTAAGTGCGATACTCGAATGACTACGCGATTAGCTCGGCAAAAGATGAACGGTGTTCGTTTCTGTATTCAATGATACCGTTTTAAAATCGAAAGCGTCAATGGGTTTAAATACCTGTCTTGGTTGTTTTAATATTTCTTTCCGTTTTAGCTTTTAGATAAAATAGCGGTCTGAAGCGTGGCGACGGGCACATGGTAGAAATAGTCGCGTCGAAAGTGTTCTTCTTGCACAGCAGAGAGAAAGCGGCTGAGCGCGGCGGTTTTGAGTCCATAGTCGCTGTTGGCAGCGGACTCAGAGGTATAGGTAATCCGCAGGTCAATGGCTGAGCGCTTGACGTCAAACCCGGCGTGGGTGAGTGCTTTGAGGCCCAGGGCTAGTGTGCGATCGCACACCCCTAACCTTTCCGCTAGTCGCTCCTGCGTTACCACCAACCCTTCTCTACTTATATATTTCGCCAATCCCAGCAGCTGCGTCCATTTCTGTAGCGGGTCATCCGCCGCAGGCTCCGAAAAAGCCAGCACTAACGGCTGATGGGCCTGATAGGCCTGATGCTGCCACAGCCGCAGCTCTTTCCACTGCGTCGGGCACTGATTGATAACGATGTCCCCATCGCCATCTGGCGAATTCAGCTGGCGACGGTCCAATAGCCAGCTCGCCCGCGATAGATCAACCCCCAGCTGCGCCGCCACCGACTTTTCAATATCAATATCCTCTTTTTGCGCCTGCGCCGCCGGACGAATATCCACTAGTCGCAGCTCATAGCGACGACTTTTAGGATGACTGTTGTAGTCCAACTCTGCAATCACATCCCAACGCCCAGGAGGCAAATCATCCTTATAGTGGCCCCACCACAGCCCAGGGAATTTCGTCTCTTGCTCTGCAGCACCACTCTCATCGCACAGGTTAAAGCTCGCCTTGATATAGCCGACCTTTCCACCCGTACGATCCTTCAGCTTCTGATGCCATACGTTCTCAAACCAGCAGTTCTCAATCAGTAGCTTTGGCACCGGGTTGCCCATGCCACAGGGCTCTAACAGCTTCAGCTCTTTAAACAGCCCTGGACCCAGATCGGCCACCGTCACAGTCAAATCAGCCGTCACCGTTGGCCGACTGGGCTGCGCCCCCATTTTCTGACGGTATTGCTGATTAATGGCCGTGCGAAACATCAGTAAGTCTTCCACAGGCAGACTCAACCCAGCCGCAAAAGGGTGACCGCCAAAGCCAGTTAAAAGATGCGCCTGAGAATTTACCAAATCATACAGATCAATCTGATTGACCGAACGAGCAGATCCGCGAGCCAATCTTTTTTCACCATAAACAGAAGCACCATCAGCAGAAGGCTCATCCTTGGTCAGCAAAATTGTGGGCTTGCCGTACTGCTGCGCTACCTGCCCAGCAACTAAGCCCAATACGCCAACAGGCCATTGGGCATTGCACAGCACAATTACGCCAGTCGTAGACAAATCGCGTGTTTCCAGCTGCTTAGTCACTTGGCGCAGCACATCGCTTTGCAGGGCTTTGCGGCGAGTATTGGCCAATTCTGCTTTGCTGGCCAGCTCTCGGCAGCGGTCAGCATCTTGGCTGGTCAACAGCTCCACACAAAAGCTGGCATCGCCGTAGATTCGGCTCACGGCGTTGATTCGCGGACCAATGCCAAAGGAAATATCTGTGGGGCGATCGCCCGCTCGTCGGCACAGTTTCAAAAGCTGAGCAACCCCCGGTCGCACAGGCGTATCCGTCTTTAGGTGAGTCTGCAATTGCTGAATGCCAATCTGCGCCAGATAGCGGCAGTCCCCTGTGAGTTCGACTAGGTCGGCAATAAGGCCGATGGCGACGAGATCGACGAGTTCAGTGAGCGATCGCGTCGGGACATCCGGCAGTTTTTCATACAGCGCCTCCACCAGCTTGTACGCCACCGCCACCCCAGACAAGTTCGCCATCGGATGCTCACGCGGCAGCGCCCGAGGGTTCACAATCGCGGCCACAGGCGGTCGCTCAGTCGGCAGCGTATGGTGATCCGTCACAATCACATCCATGCCCAAAGACTGCGCATAGGCAATCTCCGCTGGATTTGTACTGCCTGTGTCGCAGGTGACGATTAGCTGCACGCCTTGAGCGGACAGCTGCGCAACCCCTAGCATCGAGAGACCATGGGATTCTTTTAAACGGTTCGGGATGAAATAGAAGAGCTGGTCTGGATTAGGAAAGAACTGCCGTAGCCCGTCCCACAGCACAGAAGTTGACGTGATGCCGTCTGCATCGAAGTCGCCCCAGATGGCGACTTTCTCAGTGCGATCGCGTGCCAAAATCAGCCGCTCCACCGCCCGATCCATCTCCTCCCCAAACTCAAACGGACTAGACGGCTCATATGCCTTTGCCCGAGAAAACCTTTTCAAATCCTCAGCCGAGCGAATCCCACGCATCCACAGCAGCCTTGCACCATACACCGGAGACGGCAATTCCGTCACCTCAGCGACTGTCTCCACCCAATCCGTCGCCATCTCTGGCACTGGGCTCACCTGCCAGCTCACCTGTGGCCCATTCACCTCAGCCATAGCCCGTCCAACACTCAGCCCTCCCAAACTAGCACCTTTGTATCACTCTGTACGCCGCTCAACCTTATCGACACTCAGATACAATAGGCCCAATCCACAGGGCTACTAAAGAAAGGAGACATTTGCAATGAAGCTAGGCGACTGGATCAGCCTGCTATGTTTGGCCGCAGCCAGCTACATCTTGTGGCAAATCAAAGACCTTCTCCTCCTCTCCTTCGCCGCCGTCGTCATTGCTCTCGCCCTCAACAGCCTGACTCGCAGAATCCAGGCCTTCAAAATTTCTCGGCCCTTTGCCATCCCCATCGCGCTTCTGATTGCAGGCATCGTAGCCACCCTTTTCATCCTGGGCATTGTGCCACCCTTCATCGACCAGTTCAGCAAGCTCATCACCTTAGTCATTGGCTTTTTTCAAGACCTGCCAAAGCTGGCGATGCAATTGCAAACAGCCCTACCCGAGCGCATTCGCCTGCCAGAGCTAAATGAATTTTTAGCCTGGCTTACCTCACCAGATTCTCCCGTCCTAGAGGTCTTCGGCAACTTCTTCTCCGTCTTCAACTCCTCTCTCAAAGTTTTCAACTCCTCTTTAAGAGTCGTTATCCAAATCCTGTTTGTCACCATCCTCTCTTTGATGATCCTGGCAAATCCCAACGCCTATCTCAACGGGATTTTGCTGCTGTTCCCTTCCTTTTATCGGCAGCGGGCCCGAGAAATTTTTCGCCAGTGTGAAGTCGCCCTTGGTAACTGGCTCGCAGGGATTCTCATCAGCTCCATTTTTATCTTTGGCTTTAGCTTTATTGGACTGCTCATCTTAGGCGTCGATTTAGCCTTTGCCCATGCTCTCTTGGCAGGCATCCTCAACTTCATCCCAAACCTTGGCCCGACCCTCAGCATGGTCTTCCCCGTCATCGTCGCCCTCCTCTCCGAGGATCCGTGGAAAGCCGTCGCCGTCATCGGCCTCTACATCGTCCTCCAGCAAATAGAATCCTACGCCGTCACCCCCACCGTCATGGCCCATCAGGTTTCGCTTTTGCCCGCCTTCACCCTCATTGCACAAATCTTCTTTGCCAGTCTTTTCGGCTTTCTTGGCCTACTGCTGGCCCTCCCCCTCACCGTCGTCGCCAAAACCTGGATCCAAGAACTCCTCATCAAAGACATCCTCAACAACTGGGACAGCACGGCTAGAAAGCGATTGCAGCCGGTCACCCTAGCGCTTCCAGCCGGATCCGTCTCGACCCAGCCACAACCCACAACAGCCCCACTACCAGAGCCGCCTTCGGTAGTAACAAAACCAAGCACGCCACCGACGACACCCACAGATAATCCAAAAGAAAAATAAAGCACCCTTTCCTTATCTCGCATTCCCGACGGGCACTCTAAGCAGGCATTCACACCGCCATCCACGCCGCTGTAGCGCCCATGCCTGCCACCACACCCAACGCCTCTAGCCTGCATCACCTTCAGACGCTGCTGATGTCGTTTCACCCCATCATCATCATTGAAACGGTAGAAGAAGAACGGGTTCAGGCACTGCTCGATCAGGCAACCCAAGACTTTCAGATACTTGCCTTCGACTGGAGCATCACCCAGGGCATGGCCAGACTGCAAGGAGAAAACAACCATTGGAACAACGAATACAGTCCACCCGGGAGCAATCGCCAAACCTTAGAAAATACGGCAGATCCGCTAGATGTACTTCGCCATATGACGAACATCTCAACAAGAGGCGTCTACTGGCTAAAAGACTTTGCAAAGCACCTAGAGGATCCCGTCGTCGCCAGACAGTTTAGAGAGGTCGCCCACCTCTTTAGCTACAACCAGTCCGCCATGATTCTCACGGCCCAGCAGGTATCACTCCCCGAAGAGACGGCCCACGAAGCAGTGTATTTTGAGCTACCGCTTCCCGGCCCTATCGAACTGCGCAAAGCCATCGACAGTGCAGTCCGCTCTTTTCGAGGCCGTGTCGAAGTGGATCTCACCCCCCAAGACCTCAAGCAGCTAATCAAAGCAGTGCGCGGCATGACCCTCAAGCAAACCAAAAAAGTCATCGCCTACGCCGCCCTCGCAGACCGCAAGCTAAATGCAGAAGACATTGGCCGTGTCCTAGAACGCAAAACCCAGGTCATTCGAGAAACGGGGCTGCTGGACTACATTCCTCCCGAAAAAAACACCGCTCAGCTCGGCGGATTTAACAATTTGGGCCAGTGGCTAAAACGGGCTCGCACAGGTTTTAGTGAACAGGCCAAAGCCTTTGGGCTAACGCCTCCTAAAGGTATTTTGATCGTAGGTATTCAGGGTTGCGGTAAGTCACTCGCGGCCAAGACTATCGCGCGTCAATGGCAAATGCCTTTGCTCAAGCTCGATACGGGCAGACTCTACGACAAGTACATTGGCGCGTCAGAGAAGAATTTTCGTCAGGCGCTAAGCCTAGCCGAAAAAATGGCACCCGCCGTCCTCTGGATAGATGAAATTGAAAAAAGCATGGGCCAAGGCAATAGCGATGCCGATGGCGGCCTGAGCAGCAGACTGTTTGGCTCTTTTCTCACCTGGTTACAAGAAAAATCGGAAGAAGTGTTTGTTGTGGCAACCGCCAATGACATTTCAAAGCTCCCACCAGAGCTGCTAAGGAAGGGACGCTTCGATGAAATTTTCTTCGTTGATTTACCAGACGAAACGGAGCGAAAGACTATCTTCAAGATTCAAATGAGCCGTCATCATCAAGATCCGAAACGGTTTGATCTCGACCGGCTAGTACTTGCCAGCGATGGCTTTAGCGGCGCAGAGATTGAGCAAGTCATTGTGGCGGCGCTCTACCACGCCATGCATGAGCAGTGTCCGGTGGATACAGAGCTGATGGAACAGACGATTAAGGCAACGGTGCCGCTGTCGGTGTCCAGGCGAGAAGACTTACAGCGGCTGAGGGCGATCGCACAAAACCGCTTCGTCAGTGTCAAATGAAAATCTACAGAAATTACCAACGATGCCCAAAATAGACGAAGGCATGTTTCGTCTTGAATTCGATTGAACGACCCTCAAACCAAACTAACGTGAGCTAGTCAACGCGGCAGTGACCATCGCCAGCATAAGCTTGAGAAGCCCCGCGCATCTTCTCCACGCTCATGAAGCTTACCGCCAACCAGCCCTCACCTTTCCTCTATGCGCTCATCGCTATTCTCTCTATCCAGTTTGGCTCTGCGCTAGCCAAATCTCTTTTTCCTGCCCTAGGCCCCTGGGGCGTTGTTGCCCTCCGCTCCAGCATTTCGGCAATTGTTCTTTTTGCCATTTGGCGACCCAAATGGCGTCCTCTCATCCGTCAAAATTTAAAGAATATTCTGGCGTTTGGCACCGCCATGGCGCTGATGAACGCCTGCTTCTACCTTGCCCTTGATCGCATTCCGCTGGGAATCACAATCGCCCTAGAATTTACTGGCCCATTAGGACTTTCTATATTCAAGTCAAACCACTGGCGTGACTACCTCTGGGCAATACTAGCAATGCTGGGCGTCGTCTTACTCACACCGCTCAGCGGTCTCGACATCGATCCAATGGGCGTCATCCTGGCGCTGACGGCAGGCGTCTTCTGGGCTATCTATATTCTTCTAGCCGCTCGCTTAGGCAAAGAACTCTCCGGCGTCGAAGGACTCGCTTGGAGTCTGGTGGTCAGCAGCATGCTCCTGCTGCCTATGGGCATCGCCACTGCGGGCAGCGCCCTGATAGATCCCCGACTGCTCCCATTCGGCATCGGCGTCGCGCTACTTTCAACCGCCCTGCCCTACTCCTGCGAATTTATGGCGCTTAAGCGGATGCCCGTCAAAACCTTCGGCGTTATGCTCAGCATTGAACCCATGATGGGCGCTTTCGCCGGGCTGCTGATATTGGGTGAAACCTTATCGATGCGATCGCTCATAGCCTGTCTCCTCGTTTCCCTCGCCGCCGCTGGCGCAGCCCAGTTCAAAGAAGCCAACCCATAAAGATACTGGCATATAACCCTAACTTGTTACATCTGACTGGGTAATCTAGATCACGATCAAAAGGCCATCCCACACGAGCGCCACCAGATCACCGCATCCAAATCCCACCTCTCCAACCAACCGTTAGAGAAAACTGCCAGCGCTATGTCATCTCCCGCCATCTCCCCTCTGTCTTTGCAACCCGAAGCCTTCAGGGAGCTATTTCCACTCTTCAGAGACGCCAGCCCAGAAACCCTCAGCAAGCTCCACGCCGGTGCCATCGTCAACGAATGCCCCGCCGGACGCACCGTTCTGATGGAAGACTCCTGGGGCAACGCGGTCTATCTCATCGTCTCCGGCTGGGCAAAAGTGCGCGTGCAGTCTGGCAACGGCTACGTCACCTTGGTCATTCTTGGCAAAGGTGAATACTTCGGTGAAATGGCTGTCCTCAACGAATCTCCCCGCTCCACCGACGTCGCCGCCCTCTCAAAAGTTGAGCTGCTCAGCGTCCCCGCTCAGCTATTTATCAAAAGCCTTTTTGAAGACCCTCAGCTTCACCATCGCATGTTGCAAAGCATGGTAGAACGGCTCAAACAAACCCAAAAGCGCTTTCAGCTGCGCAACAAAGCACCCGGCATCAAGATGGTGTACACCCTCATTGGTTTAGCTGATGCCTACGGCGAAAAGTTGGGCGATACGGTTGAAATTTTTAATATTCCAGATTCGGATTTAGCTGCGATCGCAGACGTTACCCTCCCAGAAGTCCCCAAAATTCTCGCTAAGCTAGCCGCCCGCAACTGGCTTACCATTGACACAGACAAAGACGTCATCCGCCTGCTGGACATGAAAAGCCTACGCCACCTTTCTAAGCTGGGCTAAAGCGGAAACAATCAATCAAGTACATCAGAGCCCTCAACCTCAGCACTTCAACCTCAGCACTTCAAATCTGACTTCTTCAAATCTGACTTCTTTAAGTCTTATAGAGCAGTTGTCTCAATTCTCGGCATCACTTCTTAAAGTAAGGACATCCGTCAAAACCGTCGTCCTTGAGGTGAAAAATTAGCCGTGCAAATGCAACCGCCCCCCATTTCGCCACGCCAAATGAACCTTTTGCGCGTCGTCCTCTCCATGGCCTGGGCCGACGACACCCTAGAGCAAAAAGAAGTAGACGTCATGGTTCAGCGCTTTAGTCAGATGTTTGCCACTGACCAAAAGCAACAGACCTACCTCCAGCAGCAGCTCACCGAATACTTCGTCCAAGAAATCCCCCTTCCCGAAGCCGTCAGCAAACTCACCAGCGACGCCGAAAAAGAAGTCGCCCTGCGCCTGTCGTACGAAGTCATTCACTCAAGCGCTCGCACCCCAGAAGAAGACAAGGTAAATCAGCCCGAGAAAGAAGCTTATGAGGCCTTGCTGCTGTTGCTAAACCTGCCAGAAGACACCGTCAAACGAGCCGAAAAAGAAGCCGCCGCCTCGCTCACACAAGGCGGAGACAACATCATCGATATGCTTGCTTACCAGCTAAAAGAATATTTGGTGCAGTAACGAATCATCACTTAGCACTCATCTCCAGCATCCGCTGAATGGATGCCAATGCACCCGCCTGCAAGTGCGGCGCGATGGTAATTTCTGGCATCTTATTCTTCATCGCCAAATACAGCTTCTCCAGCGTATTCAGCCGCATATACGGGCACTCATTACAGGCACAGTTTGCCTCCGGCGGCGCGGGAATAAAATGCTTACTCGGCACCCGCTTCTCCATCTGGTGAATAATGCCAGGCTCTGTTGCCACAATAAACCGCTCCTTTTCACTTGCGGCCACATAGTTCAACAGCGCCGTCGTTGAACCAATGAAATTAGCATGGCGCAGCACGGTTTCTTCACACTCTGGGTGAGCCACAATCTCCGCATCCGGATGCTCCATCTTCAGCTGCAGCATTTTCTTTTCAGAAAACGTTTCGTGCACAATGCAACTGCCCTGCCACAGCACCATATCGCGCCCCGTCTGCGCCATCACATACCGACCTAGGTTCCGATCTGGCGCAAAAATAATCTTTTGATCAGCAGGCAGCTGGTTCACCAGCTTCACCGCATTAGAGCTGGTGCAGATAATGTCGCTCATCGCCTTAATTTCGGCGGTGCAGTTAATGTACGAAATCACCACATGGTCAGGATGAGCCGCCTTAAACTTGGCAAACGCCTCCGGCGGGCAGCTGTCGGCCAAAGAACAGCCAGCCTCTAAGTCAGGCAGCAGCACTAGCTTATTTGGATTCAGAATTTTGGCAGTTTCTGCCATAAAGTGAACCCCAGCAAACACAATCACATCGGCTTCTGTACTCGCCGCCTGCTGAGACAACCCGAGCGAATCGCCAATGTAGTCCGCAATATCTTGAATATCCGGCTCCTGATAATAATGAGCTAAAACCACCGCATTCAGCTCTTTTTTAAGATCCTCAATCGCTGAAAAAAGATCCTTCGGCAACGCCGTTTTAGATGGGGTGACGCTGGCAGTCGCAAACACGGCTAATCCTCTCTAATTATTATGAATTACCAATTACTGGATTTTAATTATAGTCATTTCTACCAAAAATGGCTACAGAAAAATCAAAACAGGCATAAAAGCTTCGTCATAGTTCCCCTAACCCTTTTCCAGTAAGCAATCAATCACGTTGACCCAGCCCTCAGGCGCATCCGCTTTTAGCGTTTTAGGCACCCACTGAGCACCCGCTTGTTTCGCTCAGCAAGCCGACAATGCAGAATCATGGGAGATCATAGGAATCGGTCACCGTGAGGCAGATCTATCGATGCTGGCTGCTGCAGCGAA
>JBCBKQ010000114.1:0-17872 GCA_038521595.1 Cyanobacteria bacterium J06627_28
AACAATACTCAATAGCGCGTCCTAGTGAGAGTATCCTGAAAATTGTTGTTACACCACCACCCAGCCAGGGTGGTCTGGTCAGTATGGGTTTAGTACAGCTACAGCAGTACAGCATTCAAATGCTGAACCTGGAAAAACTGCTGAGTTTACAGGCTCCCCCTCGTGAGAAAACTGAGTCGGCTCTTGATCCAAACTCACAGCACGTCAGAACAGCGAGCATGGAGAAAAACCCGCCTTTCTTGATTGTTATGCGTAACCACATAGACGAAGATCTTTGGGGCATCGCAGTCAACGAGCCTCCAGAGCTGATGAATATCCCTGACAGTGCACTTAGTCCGGTTCCCGAGGAAGTCCGCCTGCCTGGGGCTTTGCAGTGGGTTTCTCACGTTGTTACACGTCTTCCAAACGACAGTCACTCTGAGCTATCTCAAACTTTACTCGTTCTCGATTTACCTATTCTTTTATCTGCAAGAAGAGCAGAGATCGATGCTCATGACGTTAACTTATCGTCGATTGAGCCGCCGCTATCAATAGAACAATCAATCGAGCTGACTGAAAGTGAATATGAAGATGCATATGTATAGTGGGAACTCTATCGTTGTGAGTTAACAGGCCAGTCCGAGCTTTTCTTGCAACTAAGATCCCTTTAAAGAAACAACCAAAGATCTGATGGCCTTGAACACTTCTGAAAAGGATGCGCAGCGTCCACCCGTGGATGCTGATAATGAGTTTTATGTGAGAGCGATCGCAGCTTGGATACTTCTGCTTGTGCCTGGTTTCTTGATTGCGCTGGTGTCTGGTTATTGGCTACGCTATTTTGCGATCGCGCCAATCGTCATTTCTCCTTTGACGATTGGGACTTACGACCTCCTACAGTTTTTCAAAAAGCCAGGCAAGCGATTCATCAAGCTGTTAACACTAGCACTGGTCGGATTAGCTCTGGCACTGTCGCTATCTGCCCTAGCTAAGCGGGCCTATGTAGAACCCGCCGCCTCGTTCCTCTCTGCTAACGATGAAACCGCAACTACGATCAACGAATCTGTTGATAATACAATTTCAGAGTCTCAGCGATTACAGCCAGCTGACGCCATAGAGCGAGCAAGAGTACTGGGAAAAGAAGCCTCAGAGATGGTACAAGCGCCGCCATACCCGCTACCCGTATGGGAAATAGCCCAACAAAAATGGGCACTGGCAATACAGCATTTGGAATCTATTCCGTCTGAAGCTGAAGTGTACGAAGAAGCTAGACTAAAACTGACATCTTATCAAGCTAATCAAAGCGCTATTGTTCAGCGTATCGAAGTGGAAAAGAGAGCAGCCAACAGCTATGAATCGGGCAAACGCTTAAGCGATGAGGTTGCTGTTTTAATTCAGTCAATAACGTATCCTGAACAAGAAGACTTGCCTACGCTTGAGCAGGTCAGCGCCAAATTGGAGATGTCCGTTAAAGCATTCCAAGATATTCCCTCAGGCACTGCTGCATCTGAACTAGCAAAGGAAAGTGCAGATGGTCATAGTGAAGACTATCAGGTTCTACAGTCGGTCATTCAAACGCTAGAAAACTGCGATTTAGGCACTGCTTTTGACTGTGGCATTGATGAACATACGTGGCTGACTCTCTTGAGTGATTTTTGAAAAACGTACAAAGCCCGATAGCATCTTAGAAAGGGATTAAAAGAACAGCTGGGTATTTTAGACGTAATCAATTCACTACAGCAAGACTTGTTGTCTTCGGTGTTAGATACAGCAGTGCCCTAATACCATTCTAATAGCAGATAATGCTTGTTCAATGAATACCTCCTCCACACACACACAAGTACAGCGTTCTCTGGCCGCTATTGTCATTACAGATGCGGTTGGCTTTAGTCGGTGGATGTCACAAGACGAGGACACAGCTTTAACTATCATCAACAGAGATCTTCAAATCATCAAAGATCTTTGCATTAGCTTCGAAGGAAAAATTCTAAAGACGACCGGAGATGGTGTCTTGATGTACTTCATCAGTGGGGTACAAGCGGCCTCTTGCGCGATAGAAATACAGCGAAAATTTACAGCTTTTACGCAGAACGACCAGGCCGATGAGCACTTTACTCATCGCATTGGTGTTCATTTGGGAGATATCTTTTTCAATCAGGACGATATGATGGGTACGGGCGTTAATGTTGCGGCTCGTCTAGAGTCAGAAGCAAAACCAGGGGCGGTCTGCATGTCTCAAGTTGTCTACGAAGTGGTTAAGTACAGACTAAATCTAGACGCTGTCTATGCAGGTGAACTATCTCTTAAAAACATAGAACAGAATGTCTCTGCTTATCACGTTTGGCCTTCAAATGTAAGACATAACAAGAGTCCAGAACAATTTAGCGAAGCGATTTTTTCTTTAGTAACTCCTCTGAATACAACGCTAAAAGTATTTTCTTCCCATCCCCAAAGCCCTCGTATCAAAAAGCTACTTTACGCGGCGCATCAAGGCGTATGGGAAAACGATCCGGATATCTTGAAGAGCATTTCACTGAAGCTGCTGGTGGAGTCTTTGACAAGTCGAAATGCAAATTTGATTGACTGTAAAAATAGCTTGAATACGATTATAAAAAGATTAAGTCAACCGGAGCGCTATAAAAGTATTGCCCAAACTATTGTTGAAAATGTAAAAGACTTTTACGTAGAAAATAGTGATAGATCACCCATAGGCTTAGATAGATCTTCCGAGCTAAAGAATACTGAAAGCGCCTCACAGAACAATTCTATTCAGCACGAGTCTCATCTGCGAAGTCCTTCAGAGATGCGAGATAGCCTGAACTCAATTATCAGAAACTTCAACTCATCATCAAAATACATACCCATTTCAGAACTCGTTCAAAATTCTCTGAAAGAATTCTGTGTGGAACGTAGCGATGGCTCTCGAATTGATATTTCTCATCCTTCCGAACTGGCAGGTATCTTAGAAGACGACCGGGTTGATACAGTAATTGATTACAGAGAGATTTCGGAGCGGCTAGAAGCATCAAAAGATAGCATTCGTATAAAACAGCTGCTCTACTGTGTCTGTTGTAATCAGTGGGAAACTCACATGGACCGCATTCAAGCAGTGCCGATGCTATCGCTGATTCAAGGTTTACATCAGCATGTTAAGAGCCTAGAGCTGCTAAAAAAGCAGCTGCACAACATTCTTTCGCGTTTAGACTGTAGGTCTGACTATGCGCCTGTAGCTAATGAAATTTTCAGAGAAAGTCGCTTACTATATCAGGACTTTTCGAAGTCTTCTCTCAATCTTATTTGTCTCCGTCGAAAGACATCTTAATGGCATCCTCAGCCCCTTTCAAGTGGCGTCATTTCAGGCAAGTCAGCGCAACTTACAAATAAGTCATAAAAATATCCGCTGTCCAGTCTGACTCTTCAAACGTGACGCCTTCTGGTAGCACTTGCACCTCAGCTGGAATGGCCGTCAGCGTAGTCGGTGGATCGACTTCTCTCGCCGCGAACTCACTACCATCATCAGTCAGACATATCTCTTGCTGACACTCCAGCGAATACAGCATTGCCGTCATCCAAAAAGGCGCTTGCGCCGTTACCCTCACACCTAAAAATCCATAGGGTGCTGCCTTATATGTGTAGACAAGCTCATCGCCCACTTCCGTCACCGTAAACTCTTCTGGCGTCGTCTGCGTGTCCTGGTAGATATAGCGCATCAAAACTGCCGGATCAATCCAATAGTCGATGAGTTCTACAGTATCGCCCGTAAATCGCGTGAGTATTTTACCTGTTGTTTCTCCTGTTTTCCAGCTGTACAAATTACCCTCTATCGTGACGAAATTATCCCCACCTATCCGGTCAGTCAAAATAACCAGCTCACCTTCTGAATAATAGATCGTGCCAGAAGACGTCACCTCTCTGTTACCTTCTCGCTCCGCTGTAAAACGGAAGGGTATTTCAACCGCTGCGGATTCAAAGACAACCTCATAGGCCGGATATAGATTTCCAACGACGCTGCCTTGCCCTCGGGTCTCAGCGGCATCTAACAGCGCCTGCTCAGCGTCCTCGTAAGTCACATCCGTTCTCTCAGCCCAATGTCTTGAAAATCCCCAAATCCCTGCAGATGAGGGAGAAGGCGTCGCCGCAATTAAAGCCGTTGCAATGGCAAGGCTGACAAAGGGCATTGCACCCGCCCCTAACAGGGACTTAGTCGCCGACAAATAATTCATATGACTCAAATACAGAACAACTTTTCACAGGTCATCGTAAATACATCTCATCGCTGAACATTTACGGACGGTTAGAAAAACAAAGAGAGTTTTTACAACCCAGCATCCCAAAAGGTAATCGATTCACTAATGGGCTGTAGTACCGTACCCGGATAGTAAAACTGCAAAATCTGCTGATGCGAGTAGCCCTGCTCTCCTAAGTTGTATGCACCCGTCTGACTCATGCCAACCCCGTGGCCAAAGCCACCACCTACAAATCGGAACCCAGTTAAAACAGGTTCGGCATTCTGCTTAGTGTTTACTTTGTTGTCTTCTCCGCCCAGCATCGAATCAACAAGATCTTCTGCGGTTTTAGGTGTCGTTTTCTCCCCAGTACTAGCCCCAGGCACTGCGTCGCTTTCTGTTGTTGGCTGTGAACTCTCAGCCTCGTCAGCCTCCGTCCCTTCCGGCACTGTCATAATTGGTTCCACATAAAACAACAAGCTCCGAGGCGGCACCAATGCCTTCACCGATTCGTCTTTAATCAGCTCAAACGAGCCCATATCAGTATCGACCCGTAGCTTTTGCACTCGGCCAGATTCCGCGCGTTCTAATACCGTCATCGCCGTTAGCGTATTGTAATCAGCCAGCGGATGCTGACGGTTTCTTAAGTAGCGCTTTAGCACCTCATCCATTTCTGCTAGAGTCGCCGTTCGATTCCAGCGAAAAGTAGGCCACTCTTCTTCATTAAAGCCACTGTCTAAAGCTATGAAAGCGCGGAAGTTAGCTTCATTTGAAAGTGGACGCGCAGTGAGATCCCACCGAGTGCGTAGCGAATCGATGACGGGTGTGAGATAGGGGCGATCTTCTCCATTCCACACGTCTGTAAAGCGGGCGGTGATGCCGCCTGTTGTAGAAGAATAGAGGGCGTCTACGAGTTCATCGTTGTAGGTGAGGACTTGGCCTGCGGTGGCTGCGATCGCTGCGTCACTGCCCGAATCGGTATCCGCAATGCCAAAATACACCTGACATTGGGTATCTGCGCAAAGCTCATAGTCGTCAATTTCAAATCGGCGTAGGTTCCTCAGGGCATAGGTTCGTGCCAAAATCGCCTGTGCCTCAATGGCATTTCGCGGCGCACTTGGCCCAATTTCATGAGGTACGACACCACGCAGGTATTGCTCTATTGGTACCTGATTGATCAGTGTGTACGTCCCATAGGCATTGGGCTGTACATTCATATCGCCCGGAAAAATGTCGCGGAAGCTCGTGCGATTGCCCTCAGCCATTTGAATGCGCCGATTCGCACTCGTAATTCGAAATTCATCGCGAGTGTACTTAAATCCATTGGCCGTGAATGTAACCGCAGGCACCTCTGTAATTACTCGGCTATCGATAAAGGCATTGGTGTAGCCTGCCTCGTGCAAATTATCGATCAGTAATCGACGCACTAGCGGTGAACTGTAGTCTTCTCGCTTTGCCCACACCTGCCAAGAGTCCGGCTGCGCGATTTCTGCATTGATGCCTGCTTCCTGCCAGCGATTTGCACTGTCTTCAGCACTCTCAAAGCTGCGATGGGTGCTGAGTACTACCCACTCTTCTAGCATGGGTTTGGCTAACGGCTGCATGTCTATCGCTATCTGCAAGCGGTCTGTGGTCAGCGACTGCTCCTGACCACCCGTCAAAAAGCTCACTGTCAGCTGATCGCCTGCCAGTGGCCCTAGGGTAATTTTGTCGTCTTTTTCTTCACCAAAGCGCTGAACGATGCCCACTTTGATTTCAGGATTACGCGAGACAGACTGTGCTTGCGCTGGCAGAGACAAGATAGCCCCTTCTACCGCTACCATAGCCATGCCCGTCACGGCCCCAGTTGTCAGCAAGCCAACGCTCAGCATTGCCGAAGAGCAGCGTGCCGCCAGCTTAAAAGAAGCGCCCAATTGACGACTCAAACGATTCATGACAACCATTGCGCGGATCCTTTGCACAAAATGCAGATCTAAAACGGGGCAATAAACGATTCCTATCGCTATTAGTCAACCCAAATCAAGGCATCTGTATTCCGTTTACATCAACTTTTTTTATGTATAAGCAATTCGCTGATGCATTAGCGGATTGTCTTGGTGAGCATTTCCTAGCGCCGTGCGACGACGCGGGTTCTCCCCGCTGCTGTGCACTTAGTGCCTTTTAGAGTAAGGATTTACCTGCTCGTAGTGGTTAAAGCTAAGGGCGAGGAGCTATAGAAATTTTCTAAAAAGCTCACTGCAGAGCTAGGGAGCTTCTCTCAATTATCGTATAAGTACCCCTGTTTGAGTATTGCCAGTATGCCAATCGAGCCCACCGAAACCTTGCAGGCGCTCATGCAAGCCGCCCAAGTCCAAAGCTACCGAGCCCTTGCTATAAACGCAGATGTCTCCCGTTGGCAGATTCAGCAGCTCCGCACTGGCAATGGCCACAAAATGAGGTTAGCAACCCTCACTCAGCTGGCTGAAGCGCTAAAAATCCCCTTTATCGACTTTCTTCAAGCCTTTCAACTTGCGCCTCAAACTCAGACAACCTCAGACGCAGATAGCCGACAGTTGATTGCTCAAACTATCGATGAGCAAACCGCTGCCCTCCAAACCTTAGAAACTTGGCTCGTTCAATGGCCTACCATCGCTAAGCGCGCCAGCGAAAAAGGCGATGCTCTCCCCGCTGCCAAAATTTTGCCCTTCATTCGCCCTGTTGAAGCCCTCATGAGCGAATGGGATGTAGAGCCCATCGCCGTCATCGATAGCCAAATTCCTTTCGACCCGCAGTATCACCAGCTCACGCAGGGTTTTGCTCAGCCCGGAGACCTGGTGCATGTTACCCATACCGGACAACTTCACCGAGGCAAGCTTTTGCATCGTGCCAGGGTAAAACCCACTGCTTGAGAATGAGTCTAGGCTCTGGCTAGCTTGAGTATTGTCACCTCTGGCGAGCAGAAAAAACGACCCGGAAAGTAAGTGCCGAGGCCACGGTTTACGTACAGCCAGTTGTCACCGACCCGGTGCAGGCCTCGGCACCACTCCCAATGACGCACCACATGAAAGCAGCGATCGCTTAAAAACGGAATCCGATTGCGAATAGCACTAGGTACCCCTCGCCGTATCCGCTGCCATACCAATGGCCCAGGCCCAAGCCCCGGAATGTACACTTGCCCGCCATGGGTATGCCCAGATAGCTGTAAATCGACTCGCCACTTTGCCAGCGGTTCGGCTGTGTCCGGGTTGTGGGAGAGCACTAGCCGAGGCACCGACGGATTTAACTGGTCTAGTACGTGTGGGTCAAACTCCCGCGACCAGTGATCGGCAAACCCCACCACCGGAAAATCGTCCCCAAATGGCGTCGCAATTTCGTTCCACAGCACCGTAATACCTGCCTGCTCCAGCGCCTGCGTTACTATCTGCCGCGCCCCAGGTACCTGAATATCGTGATTGCCTAGCACAGCAATCGAACCGTACCGGCTAGGTAGCTGCTTTAGGCGTCTTGCTAGATCATGAATGGGCGTTGGGTCGTCCGTCACAAAGTCCCCCGTCAGCGCAATCAAGTCGGGCTGAATTTCTTCGATTTTGGCAATCGTCTTGGCCAGCATTGAATTTGAAAGTCGCAGCCCATCGAAATGAAAATCTGATAGCTGTACAATCACGCTACCAACGAGTCGCTCTGGCAAATTTTGAATTGAAATCGTGTGAGTCTCTACAGAAAGAGGGCCTGATAAAAGCCGATACATAGAGGCAAGCTCTCGAAACTTGTGGGCAGGCTAACATTCTAATCTTGCACTCCCCTGTCTTGCAGATAACAAAGTACTGGCTAAAGGGTACTGGCTAAAGTTATTGGCTAAAGCTAGAGGCCACCATCATGGTGCCAATGCCCATGTCTGAAAAAATTTCGACTAGCAACGCATGGGGCATGCGTCCATCTAAGATGTGGGCGGCGCGGACACCTTGAGCCAGCGATCGCACACAGCAGCTCACCTTTGGAATCATTCCCCCAGCTACGACACCGCTCGAAATCAGCTCCCGCGCCTGCTGAATATCGAGCTTATTAATCAGTGAACTCGGGTCGTGAAAATCTCGCATAATACCCGGCGTATCCGTCAGCAAAATCAGCTTCTCCGCGTTGAGCGCTGCCGCTAACTCACCAGCCACCGTATCGGCATTGATATTGTAGGCCTGCCCGGTCTCATCAGCTGCCACGCTCGAAATCACTGGAATATAGTTGGCCTCGACCAGCGCATGAATTAAGTCAGCTTTTACATTTGTCACATCACCTACAAAGCCGACGCCTTCTGCTGCTGGCCTGGGCTTGGCTTTGACCAAATTACCATCCTTGCCGCAGAGCCCTACCGCTGCGCCACCGGCCTGATTGATGAGAGAGACCAGCTCTTTATTCACCCGACCCACGAGCACCATTTCCACCACGTCCATGGTTTCAGCATCGGTTACCCGCAGACCGTCTTTAAATTGGGGCTCAATATTGAGCTTGCCTAGCCAGCTGTTGATCTCTGGGCCACCGCCGTGTACCACCACTGGGCGAATGCCCACGCTCGCCATAAATACAATGTCACGAATGACATCGGCTTTGAGGCTGCTGTCTTTCATGGCAGCGCCGCCGTATTTCACCACAACGGTGCGACCCTGAAACTGTTGAATGTAAGGCAGTGCCTCACTCAAAATGCGGACACGATCTGCCTCTGCTTTTTGAAACGTCGAATCTTGTGCCAAGCGATCCATAGGTACCCTTTGTATTCCTAACTGATATTCCTAACCGATATTCCTAATTGATATTTCTAGTTGATATTTCCAACTTGTATTTCCGATGAATCTTTCTAATCATTGGCGGCCTGTTGCCACCGTTGATTACTCTGGTGCAGCGTCACTTATCACCGGATTAATCGACGTTTGGTTAATTTCAATCTGACTGACAGCGGCTTCGCGATCGGCAATGCTATCCGTGCGCAGTCTGTTTTCTATGGCCGTTAGAATGCGATCGCACGTTTTCCCCATAGAGCGCCCCTCATAGCCAATGCGAATATCTGCCTGGGCGTATTGCCGCTGCCTCGCCGTTAGCAACTCTGTCAGCTTTGTCGATAAATCAACCCCCTGTAGCAAAGGCCGCGAACTATCTCCTGACAGCCGAGATGCGATGACGGGCACTGGCACATCTAGCCAAATCACCACGCCGTGGTGTAAGTAGCTCCAGTTCATTTGCTGGGTTACAATGCCTCCCCCAGTTGCCACCACTAGGCTAGTGTGCGTCGTCACCTGAGACAGCACCTGTGTCTCAATCTCTCGAAACGCTGCCTCTCCCTCTGATTCAAACAGCGCTGTTACTGCCTTTCCTGTCGATTGCTCAATCAGCGCATCCGTATCCAAAAAGCGATAGCCCAATCGGTTTGCTAGCTTTCGGCCAATCGTCGTTTTCCCTGCGCCCATCATGCCAACCAAATAGAGGTTAGTCTTTTTTAGCTCTGTGGCCAGGGCACGATTGTGAGCAGTGTGTTTTCGAGGCGGATGTTTTTGGGAAGAGGTCATAGAAAGCGTCGGGCGCCATTGATATAAAAAGCCATCGACACGAAGGTCATCAATTTGTTTCGGGTGGCAAAGTGTTCGCAAAGTGTTCGTAAAGTGTTCTTAGATCTATCACGAAACCTACGCACTGCCTATTCACTGCTGATTCAACTGCTTATTTATGGGCTACCTGCCGACTAGTCACCCGGCGCGATCAATCAACGCTAGCCACAGTTGCCTTTCACCGCCCGCAGCGCTGTAAAACAACAAATCGATCAGTAGCCGCAAAGAAAGCTGAGTAAGTGCATCGGTGTTGAGGTCTGGATCGGCCATGCGATCGCAGTACATATTATTGAAATTATCTAAATAGTCACCCAGCAGTGCCGCTCGATGGGGCGGCTCGCCCTCAGCGCTTAGCTGCTCCAGTTTAGCCACCGACTGTCGAATCTGCTGGTGATGCTGCCGCGCTAGCTGACACACCACCAGCACCAGCGCCCGCGCCTCTTCAATATCTAATTTTTTTCGCCCTTGCCCCTTGCGCAGAGGACTAGACTGTCGCAGTCGCCATAGCCCCACTCGGTCCGAAAGCATCTTCGATAGCTGCAGTTCCTTCGCCGCTGCTAGTACCGCATCCGAGCCAATATCGGTCAACGCCTCTATTGCCATCAGCACCAAATCCAGCTGTGCCTTGATACTGCTAAGCTGAGCAGTCGATAAATTGTCAACGGGCAAAGGCAAAGTCAACAGTCGAACCCACGGTCATTAGCGCCGCATAAACAGCGCTACAATCAGCCAAACACAAAAAGAGCCGGTTAGGCTATGGCAATTGTGCCACAGCCCAGCCCAAATCAGGCGCGTTGCCCCGCTAGCTCATTAGCTACTTAGCCTCAAATATTACTATCTAGCCTCAAGATTACTGTCTAGCCTCCAGAGCGCTATCTAGCCTCCAGAGCAGGACTGTTGGCCCCAATTGTACAAAGCGGATTCTTCTGGCGGCGCAACGCAGCGAAACTCTGCCACAGTGGCAGCACGGCCAGGCCTTCTCCCCATCTGTCGCTGTGCAGGTAGCCATCCGAACGTCCGCTCCGAAGCGATGCCTGTCGTCTCAAACACTACCGCGCCAACAGAGCCACAGCCCGATACAACTGTATTTGCCAGCTGCGTCAAAAAGCGAGGAGACTGAAGCACGGAGGCTGCAGCAGCACCCGTCATAGAAAAGTTGACGCCGTTGGGACGAGTCGAAGGCACCGTACTGTACAGCCGGTTCAAATCCAGCTCACCGACTAAAACATCTAGCTCTCTGTCCGTCTTAATCTCTGAGACCGCATTGACAATCGCTGCTCGACAGTTTCTTGTGCTGTTTGGCACGGCCGCCGCCGCCAGCACCGTGTATAGCCGCGACTGCGTGCTTTCTACATCGATATTGATAAAGTAATTGCCATTTCTGCCAGATTCGTAGCTATTGGCAACGGCTGTATAAACTCCCGTCGTAGGCAAGGTCACCACTACCCGGGCATTTTGATTTGTTCGGCTAATGTCATCATTCTCGCTAATGCGCTGCCCGTTTGGATCTAACAAAATTAGATACGGATCAAAGTCGTTGCTCTCTAGCGAAATCGTTGCAAACTGGCCGCTGGTCGCAGAAAACGTGTATTGGTCGTACAGGCTACCATCGTCTAGCACCGCGTCCCCAGCTGTTAGAGCGCCCTGTTCACGAACAGGCACCTCTGCAAAAGACTCTCTAACGCCTCCGGTTAAACATGCTGCTGTTGCCAGTGCACCCATGACGCCCAACGCCTGCAAGCCTTTCATTTTTCTTCTCTGGTTCCTCAAAGTCGTTACGTCAATCGCTGAGTTGTTAGCTAGGTTAGCCTTTTTTGCTCAATATGCTCACAGTACATATCTTTGTAAAATAGGCATTGAAACTATAATGTCCTAATTCTAGAACAATATGTGGTTCCTTATTCCTCAAACCATATTGCCTTAGTGTGCCGTCTTCGGATGATATTTCATGTGAACTTATCCGTGTCCTTATATAGCGTTGGCGTTGTTGTAGATAGTCCTACCGTAAATTTATTGATGCTTGAGTAAACCCGAGAAATTTAAGTTACACAAGCTCAACTGTCACCCAGACAGCTCCTGGCAAACAGCGTTATCCGTCACGTTATGGCGACAAACCGGGTACGCTCAGAAAACTATCAACTTTGACTACCCACGTGCTCTCCCGGCCCGCCCTTGTAAAATCATGCGTTGCCTTCTTTCGATGACTTCGTTAGCTGCCACCCTTTTTTTGACGGCGCCTGCCCAGGCTCTTGCAGCGCCCAATATTCTATCTAGTGCCTTTGCGAAGACTGCTTTGCAGCCACTGGCACAGAGTAATCCTGTTGCCTTGACGAGTACTGACTATATGGCCAGCGTTGACTCTCCTGCCAGTATTGAAAGGATTGCCAGCTATCAAGATCTCAGCTCAGTTCTAGTCGGTGACAACAGTCAGTGGATAGTGACGCTAGGCCTATTGCTTGCAGGGGGCGCACTCAGCTGGGGCGTTTTGCAATATTCACGTCA
This sequence comes from Cyanobacteria bacterium J06627_28, assembly GCA_038521595.1. Classification (GTDB taxonomy): domain Bacteria; phylum Cyanobacteriota; class Cyanobacteriia; order Phormidesmidales; family Phormidesmidaceae; genus Phormidesmis. Next base: position 12,275 of record JBCBKQ010000114.1, read on the forward strand.
GCAGCAGTGGCAGCGCATTGAACTGTTGCGTCAGGCTGTGCGAGAGTTCGAACAAGACCCAGACACGCACAACGCGCTCAAGATTCTGGACTTCGAAGAGTATCGTGACTACCAAATAATGGATCCTGCCACTGGCAAGCCTTTCTTCTTCCGCATCACAGAAGACCTATTGTGTAATGCCCTGGCCAATCACGATGCCCGCGCGCGCATTAAGCACCAGCTCGACGAGGCTCAGCAGCATGGCACGCTAAAATACCAATCCTCCAATACAGGTCTCGCTCAGGGCACCTCAGAACTCACCGCGCTGCGTCAGTACCAAATTGAAACGGCGTTGCGGGACTGGTTCAACAAAATGCTGAATGGCCTAGAGCATTTCGGCTACTTTGTAGAGTCGGGCCTTTGCACTGAAAAGGAACTAGCTCCCTGGCTGCGCTACTGGGTCAAACTGATTGGCGATCCTGCCTACCGCCGTCCGGGGGCATCTCGCTTTTACGATGCGCTCTACAGCTACATTCATCACAGCGGTTTTTTTGGTGTACAAAAGCTGTTCGAACGATTTGGCTATCGCATTCTTCCATCGCCCTATAAAGATGATGACCTGGCTGCACTAGATCGATCTTCAAAATGTTTGGCATCAGGGCAATCGGTGGTGGGCTGCGACACTCACATTGCGCTTACGCTTGCAAAAGCTGCCTACCTTGCCTACCAAGATAAACAGTTTGTGGCAGAAGTCGTTGACCGCTGGGGCACTAGGCTAAATCAGCTCACAGAAACTACCGCAGACCAGCCTATCCCCATTCAATCTATTCAAAAAACGCGCGGACAAAACGTGATTCAGTCTGGACATCAGCGGCGATCGCACCTGACGAAAAATAGCTTTATCCGTCACAACTTCCGCTACTTTAATAACAAAGGGCGAGATACTCAGGCCTACATGTTTCGCACTGAGAACTTTATGGTGCTGGCCTTTCGTGGTAGCCAAGAGCCCAAAGACTGGCTGACAAATGTGACCACTCAGCTACGTAATTTCACCATTCGCAAAGACGGGGTTACGTCTTTGTCGTCTTATAAGGGGCGAGTGCACACCGGATTTTTTCTGGCGTGGGCCATTATTGAAAAATCTGTTCTCGCTCAAATACACAGATGGCAAAAAGACAGCATCGCCGATGGTAAAACATTACCGCCGCTGTATATTACAGGGCATAGTCTAGGGGGCGCGCTGGCAACGATGGCGGCAGCAGCCCTATCCGATAATGGCATTGAGGTAGCAGGCGTTTATACCTTTGGTCAGCCGAGAGTAGGCGATCGCACCTTTGCTCAGCAGCTAAACCAGCACACCAACGGAAAAGTCTTCCGCTTTGTAAACAACAACGACATTGTGCCGCATGTGCCGCCCCCGTTCTCGATTTGGAATCCGACTCGCTTTTATGGGCATGTGGGTATGGCCAAATACTTTGATGCAGGCGGCAATATCCGGGCTAATTACACCTTGGCCAATCGTTTGATCAGTCGCGCAGTAGGGGTTGTAAAAGGAGTCTTGGGAGCAGGCTTTGACCTGATTAGTGATCACAATATGGAGTATTACATCAGTCACTTAGACACTGCACTCAAAGAAGAAGCTGAAGACAAAGCTGCACAAATGTTAGACATCGGCTGACTGCTTGGCTGGTTAAATCTTGGCTGAGAGAAACTGACGAAAGTCTTCATCTTGGTCACTCAGCTGGGCAAAGACGGCGCCTTTCTGTGTGCACCAGTTCACTAGTCGCTCACAGGCAGGGCGCTCTGTTGCGTAGTGGCCTGCATCTACGAGTACGACGCCCTGATCGCGGCTCTCTTGAAACTGATGAAATTTGCAGTCTGCGGTGAGGTAGACCTGTGCGCCTGCTTGCGCGGCGGCTGAGGTGTAGCTAGCGCCTGAGCCACCTAGTACGGCGATTCTCGAAACAGGGGCTTGCAGATTTGCCGCTGGTGAATACAGCAGTTTCGGTGGCGTTAGTACTGTTTGAATCGTTTCCAACAGAGTCTGTAATGGTTGCTCTGTGGGTAAATTGCCGACGCGTCCATAGCCTCTGGTGGTGTCTTCGTGCGGTGCGGTCGGTGCTAGAGGACGCACGTCATTTAGCTGTAGCAGCTGTGCCAAGACGTCTGCTGTGCCATCTGTGACTTGGTCAAAGTTTGTATGGGCGGTGTAGATACCGATTTTATGGGCGATCGCAGCTTGCACCATATCACCCACGCTGTCGCCCGTAACAACAGAAGAGATCCCACCAAAAATTAGCGGATGATGCGCAAAAATCAGATTGACCGGCAGGCCGTTTGCTTTGAGTGCGATCGCTTCTTCCATTACCGATAGCGTCGGTGTCAGGCACACCAACACGCCTGCAGGCTCAGACAAAATCCCGGGCTCAACCTGCCAGCCACAGTTGTCCCATTTTTCTTGCCAGCTTGGATGGGCCCATGCCTCAAATGTAGACACTAACTCTGCGACTGTCATTGGCCAATCCTCACGGCATTGAACACTGTCAACAAACGTGTTAACGCCTCAAATCTTATCTCATCTGGCCAATCTCATTAGAGCCAATCTCATTGGGCCAATCTCATTAGAGCCAATCTCATCAGCGCCTATATAGCCAGGGTCAACCTCATCAGGCCAATCTCGTCAGCGCCTATCTAACCAGGGCGCTGGTTGGCGTTGCACCCGATAGGCTTAGCGTATAGTCAAATCGACCACCGCCATTGTCTCTCCACCCAGCCAGTCGCCCATCCTGGTTAAAGATAGGATCGTTGTTGTAGCTAGTTACGACAGCAAAGTAGAGTCCGGTCTGCGGAATGACCAAGTCACTAATTCGAGAAGTGTGTGCATCTTCTGTCGTCGATTCGTCGTCGGCAGACATAAGCAGCCGCCCATCGCGATCAAAGACAAATAGCTGAGAATCATCGCTGGTGTAGAGACTACCAGTCATTACCTGAGTCACATCTACATCTAGCGTTAGCCGGTCGCCTAGTCTAGCCACAAATCCGTATACGTTGTGCCCAGCACCTACGTGGCCAGGGACAACAGTCAGTCCACGGGAAAGATCAATCGGTTCAGCATTTTCTAGCCCAAGCTGAGAACCGAGGTGAACAGGTAGGCTCAGCTGCTGTGACTCAGTTATAAACTCTGTGGAGTAGCGGTTTTCGGTGGCCTCCGCTACGGCGCCTTCCCAGCCGAGGGGTTCGCCTGTTTGTACAGTAGACGGTGTAACGTCTGCTAAAAAGTAAGGGTCTATGCGATCGCACGCCTGTGAGTTTGCCAGAATGACGCCTTCAGCCCGATATTCTTCTAGCTGAGCGCGCAGCGTCATTAGCGACTGACGATTGGCTGGTGTAACACCGTCTTCTGCAATCAATCTGCCAGAGACATTGACAGCTGTATTCCAATCATTGGCGCAGATAGCTCTGTTGAGCTCGAACGTTGTAGCGCTTTGCGCGAGTACAGGTGAGATGCCTACCACCATGCTGCCCAAGGCCACGCCACTCAATGAGACATAGGTGGCTGCCTTCATCCAGCTAAATTGACGACTAAACAGGCCTCGGATCATGACTTTGTTGCTCCCTATTTTTTGAACGCAAAGATGTTCTCTTTCTAGTAAAGTGCGTCTGCTAGAAAATCGGCTCCGTCTTATTATGCAAAACGGCGTAAATGTCCCATGGCGCGCTAGCAATCATTCCAGGTCGGGCACATTAAATCCAACCCCAACTACTGCCAGTAACAGACCAAACAGGGTTTGAGATTGCGCTTACGCAAATGTCGTTACGCTCCGAGGCACCTGCGGACAATTCCGCCAACAGAGATAGAATGGAAGAAAAACTGAAGCTACTCGTCGTTGATGACGAGCCAGATAATTTAGACCTGTTGTATCGCACATTTCGCCGGGACTTTCGAGTCTTTAAGGCAAAAAGCGGTGCAGAGGCTCTGGATCTTTTAAACGTGCAGGGAGAGATGGCCATCATTATCTCCGACCAGCGCATGCCAAAAATGAATGGCACAGAGTTTTTGAGCCGTACTGTAGAGCGCTTTCCCGATACCATTCGGATGGTACTCACCGGCTATACGGATGTCGAAGACTTGGTATCTGCCATTAATTCGGGCAAAGTCTTTAAATACATTACAAAGCCTTGGAACCCGAAGAAGCTCAAGGAAGTTGTCATTCAGGCGTCAGAGACGTACCGCGTGATTAAGCAGCGCACTCAGGTATTGAGCAGGGCGCTTAAGCAAGAGTCACTGAGTAACAACATTATGACAGCTGTGCGGGGGTCATTAGACTACGGCAGCACGCTGCAAACGGTTGTGAGCGAAATTGGTAAAGCCTTTGAGACAGACTTTTCGGTGCTTTACCCGGTTGAAATTTTGCAGGCGAGCAACAGCGACCAGGCTCTGCCGACCTATCAGCCCTCGGCATCGACAGCCAGCGCTGAGCAAAATGGCGCTGAACCCACCCACTCGCCGCTCAATCTGTTTAGCAATTTGGAGGCATTGCCGCCGCTGCCAGATAGCCTGACGATCACCGCAGACTTTGTTGAAGTAGATGGGACCAAGCTCAGTCGAATTGTTGTTCCTTTTCTAGATAAAGAAAAGCCAATTGCAACCCTGTGTCTGTATCGCTGTAGTGCAAGTCAGGACTGGGCAACCGATGCTGTAGGGCTGCTTCAGCAGGTGTCTGACCAAGTGGCGCTGGCGATTTTGCACGCCAAGCTCTATCAGCAGATTCATCGGCAGTCTGACCAGATGCGTGCCGAACTCGATGTGGCTAGGCAGATTCAAAGTAACCTGCTGCATCAGAGCTGGCCAGAGACGCCCGGGCTCAAAATTCAGGCTAGGTGTCAGCCGGCAAGAGAAGTGGGCGGTGACTTCTTTGAAGTCTTTATGCATCCTCAGGGCGACATTTGGCTGGCGGTAGGCGATGTCTCTGGGAAGGGCGTTCCGGCAGCGCTCTTTATGGTAAGTGCTATTTCGGTGCTTAGGCGAGAGCTAGCGCAGGAGAAATCGCCGGACCCTGAAAAGGTGATGAGCAATCTCAACCAAAGCCTATCTGATGATTTGATGGGCAATAATTGCTTTATCACAATGGCGCTGATTCGCTACAGCGCAGATACTGGCAAACTGGTGTACGCCAATGCAGGCCATGTATACCCTGTTGTTTGGGCACATCGAGAAATGGTGGCACAGCGGGGGAGCAATACTCAGCACGACGTAGAGCCCACTTACTTGGACGTGCGGGGCGTACCGCTTGGCATTTTGCCCATGTGGAAGGCAACCTCTGGAGAGCTTCAGCTGACAAAAGGGGATGTTGTTTTGCTCACGAGCGATGGCATTACCGAGGCGACGGTGCCTGACTGTAAAGGCAGCGGCAGCTGCTCTATGCTAAATCAAGAAGGCCTCTGGGACTTTTTGCAACAGCAGCCTGCCGATCTCAATTTAGATAATCTACTCTCTTACATTCACCTTCCCGAGGGCGAACAGGAAGACGACCAAACTATCTTGTCACTGGAGGTGACGTCATGCTAAAAACCGAACTCGTCGTACCCAGTGACCTCAAGTTTATGGAAGTGGTCGAA
>JBCBKQ010000115.1:0-17782 GCA_038521595.1 Cyanobacteria bacterium J06627_28
AACAGCTGCTTTTCTATGAGAGTGCGTCTGTGGATGATTCCTGAAATGAGTTAACATAAGTTAATAACAAAGGAATAACGCTAACAGTGTTGAACTCTACGCCTTTATATACCGTCAGGAAATGTAACCAAATCCTAGAAATATCAAGGCGTAGAGTTCAACACTGTTAGCGTTATTCCTTTGTTATTAACTTATGTTAACTCATTTCAGGAATCATCCACAGACGCACTCTCATAGAAAAGCAGCTGTTGGAGCGCTTTAAGACTGGCATGTTGAGCGTTGTATTCCAGTTTAGTGTGTTCGTTAAAAATTGTGTGTATGGGTAAAAGCTTCACGACACAGTTGCTGTAGGCGATCGCATCAAAGCGTTTTACCACTGCTGGCGTCCAGGCCTCTCCGTTTACGGCCTGCCCTTTTTTTTGTAAAAGCTGACACAGCTTTTTTCTCATTAACCCAGGCAAACACCGATTTCCCAGTGGCGTCCACCACTGCCCATCGGCCCAGCCCCACAAATTGCCGGTCGCGGTCTCGAGCCAATCGCCAGAGGCTGCTGCCAGAATAGCTTCATCGGCCCCGAGCGTTTGGGCCTGCTGACGCGCTAGCGAGCACGCTAAGTAATTACCTGTTTTATGAGTCGGCAAACTGCGGGCGTAGTCTGTCGGAGCCAGCCATGCAGAAATGCCCAGCTGTTGTCGCTGACCTAACTGAGGTGGTAAGGCTCGGCCTGTGATGAGCGATTTACCAGTTGGGAAAACGGCAATTCGGAGGACAGGATAAGTATTTTTTAATGCTTGACAGCCTCTATGTATAGACGTCCAGTTTGGAATGGGCCAGCCAAATTGGGTGAGGGAGTGGGTAATGCGATCGCAATGCCCCTGCCACTGCGTCATCGGATGCTCCAAGCTCTGCCCGTATACCCGCATCGTGGTAAATACACTCGACCCAAACCGTAAGCCTTCACCCAGCAAAACATCTGTCAGCAAAGCAGAACAATTTATAGACAGCGCTTCATCATCTGACTCATCATCAAGAAACAGCTGCCCGTCGTACCAAAACATCGCTCCACGCCTACAGCTGACTTACCCTTTTTACCTACCCTTTGCCAGATCGCTCGAACGCCGCGCAAGAGCCGTCCGAGGTCACCTGTAGACCCACCAGCGGAGAATCTGCATTGCGGCATCGCTGTCCTCGCAAATGACGGCAGTAGTAACAGGTATTTTCGCCATCGGCACGGCCTTGGGGAACCACGGCCATCAGCTCCTGCTGATTTAGCCCGCGAATGACCAGCTGATTTCCCTGCCAGGTCGCTTCCACGATGCCAGTATCTGCCAGCTGTGCCCAGCGGGGATCGCTTTCCAAACTGGTCGGTAGCCGTAGCTGAATGCCCGCCTTGCTCGACTCCACCTCACCTTCGTAGAGCGTGTCGCGAGGCGGAGCAGGCTGCCAAAAAGCCGAGGCCAGCGGCAGCTCAATCATTTGATGGGGCGTTGGCAAATGCAGCTGATAACGAGCCTGCAAATCGTCTAGGCTGGCTAAGTCCATCAGCTGCTGCGACTGACCATGCACAAAGATCACATGCTGCGGTCTGAGATTATGAATCAGCTGAGTGGTACCGCCACCATCGCAGTGATTGGTCAGCATATAGTGCTCTACCTTTGGCGCGTTGGGCGTAGCGTCTAGCAATCTATCCTCTGGCAGGGATCCTTTTGTCAACGCATCTTCCATGGCCATCCACCAGTCAAACCGCCAGGGCTCTTGAGGATGCCAGCTATCTAGCTGACCTTGCCATAGAGAAACGTTTGCAACGTCTGGCACAAAGATTGTCCAATCGTCGTGATTGCTTTGATCACAGGTCTGAGCGTACAGCTGAGGATGTGTCGCCGGATGCACTAAAAAAATAGCCGCATCGGAGCTGTCATCGCCCAAGTGAGTAACCGAGTCGGCATCGGATCGCGCTGCCTTCAGATCAGACAGCCCGCCTAATCGTCTCACCCGTGGCAGTACTCGCTCGTCCCAAAACAGGGGCTGGTGCCGCGCAAAATTTTGAACTGTCTCAGGCAGTGAAGGCATCAGGCCAAGATAGGCATCACACCCCGCAGCGATGAGCGGGTCTACCCAAATATCAATGGGCTGCCCGGTAAAGTTGTGGTGGCTGCGCATGAGCATCAGCAGCTCTTGCCCCAGGCCCAACAAAGGCACTGGAAAAACAGCGCGCCCGCGATTGGCCAAAGCTGCGCCTAAGCGCTCGACTAAATAATTTTCCTGCTGCTTGCGATTGGGATGACGCTCTGTGCCGTAGCTCCCCTCGACAATCAACACATTTGGCTTTAGATTCCGCAGCTCTGCCAGCGGCATACCATCGACAAGGCGACCATTGGATAAAAAGCAATCGCCTGCATAAAAGACGCTGTAGGTTCTCTGCGCCGTTTTATACGTGATTAAAAAGCAGGCAGCCCCTGGCAAATGCCCCGCAGGCCAAAGCTGCACCGACAGCCCTGGCGCGATCTCTACCGGCGTGCGCCAGGGAAGCGGGCGACAAAAGTGAGCATCCTCCTGGGCTGGCCAGTTGAGCGGCATCAGCTTTGCCGTTACCGCACTGGTAAAGATCGGCAAGTTCGGCAGGGCGCGATGCAAAGAGAGCAGCCCTCTCATGTGGTCAGTGTGGGCGTGGCTGCAAAACACAAAGTCCGCAGGCTCTGCCCTCAGCACGCTAATGTCTGACAACCCACAGTCGAGCAAAATAGAGTAGGGGCCAATCTGAAGGCTCAGACAAACCCCTTCATCTTCGTAACCGACGCTGTGGGGGAGGCAAGATAGCTCAGTCAAGACTGGTCAGACATGCGTGAGCATGTAATTGAAAAAGTGAAAAAATGAGCGGATAGCGACGCTATTGCTCAACATTGATCAAACATTGATCAAACATTGATCAACGGATTAGCGGTGACATGCAGCAGCAACATATAGCGACATGCAGCAGCGACATATGGCTAGAGCTAGCTAGATGATCAGCATCAGCCAGATCTTCTGCTAGTGAGCAGAACCGTTGCCATGGTAGTCGTCAGAATCATAGAAACCATTACGAGTGCCAAAAAACAGACAGGCGGCAGAAAAAAGGCCGGTCAAAACAAACAACAATAGCTTGATATCCATAAAACTAATCGCTAGGGCCCTATGCGGGCTGACTGAAAATAACGTCAATATAGATCGTAGCTATGCTTTCTAAAGAAACGAAAAATTCTTAATGGTTTATGACAAATCCTTCCAATAAAGGAAAACCGAAATCTGAAGCAGATCCAGTTCAGCCAGATCCAGTTCAGCCAGGCCTGATTCAACCAGACCTGATTCAACCGAACTGGTGCGATCGCCCCTCAGTAGAAGTCGCTCCTGCCCTGCTCGGCTGCCAGCTCATCCGCCAGCTACCCAACGGCCCTATCATTCACAGCACCATCGTTGAGACCGAAGCCTATGCTCCCGGTGACCCCGCCTGTCACGCCTATAAAGGCAAAAGCAAACGAAATGCATCCATGTTTGGCCCACCCGGTCGTAGCTATGTGTATCTGATATACGGCATGTATCACTGTCTAAACGTCGTCACAGAAAGTGAGGGCATCGGTAGCGCTGTCCTCATTCGCGCCCTAGACTTGGCCACCATTCCGCCGCAGCTAGACCCAAAACACACCGCAAAACCCAACCGAATTGCAGCAGGGCCCGGGAAGCTTTGCCGCGCCCTAGAGATTGATCGCAGCCAAGACGGCATTCTCTACCACCCTGATAGTGGCCTTTGGCTTACCCATCCACTGAGTCCCGTTAGCCCCGACAACGTCGTACAAACCACACGTATCGGCATTACCAAGGCAGCCGAACAGCCCTGGCGCTGGTATTTAAAGGACAGTAGGGCAGTTTCTAAGCGCTAAAGACTCAGATAAAACTGCCCTACTTATTCCCTACCTATTCCCTACTTGTGCCCTGTCTAAAAGAGATATTCGGCACAAGATATAGCAAAGCGCGGACGCGTACTCTAAGAGAAGGCTATCGCCTACGCCCTTTGCTATGGCGCTTTGCGTTGCCAGTTAAAGGCTGTAGCCTTCTCTTGGAGTAGCAAGCAAAACGCGGAAAGCTATGTTTAACTGCTCCTAAAGAGGCGCGAGGTTAAAGCACCAGCTCCTCACCAGCATTGGTAAATTTCACCGCGTCTACTGCCCAGTCAGGGTTGTTTAGCAGGGTCTCTTCGACGCTGCCAAACAAGGCTCGCTGCTCACAGCTAGAGAGCGACACAAACTGACGCTCAGAGCCATCTGCCAAACTCATGTCCACAACGGCTGTGTTGCCTTCTAAGACAACTCGATAGTCCTCTAGCTTAAACTCATTGGCATCGACAGAATCGACGGCCTTGCCAACGGCTTGGAACATTGCCTGGTCAGCGGGCACTTGAATGGTTTCTTCAACAAAGTCATTACACTGGTCATCGATGGTGTACACCGACACCGACACCATGGCATCAGAGCCACCAGGCTGCTTTTCAAAAGTGCCTTCGCCATCGGGCTGAGCCTCAACGACTTTATCGTCGGGGTCTTCTTCCACCGCTGGCGGGATAGGCTCGCTGGGCAGCTCTACGGCATCTGGCTCGGCAGGTTCTACAACAGCCTTGTCAGGCGCGGTAGCACAGCCAGCAACCGCTAGCGTCAGCGTCAGGGCAAGGCCTGTGACACAATTTTTAGAAAGCGTGCGTGGCGCAAGCTTAGCGATACGCATTTGAATGGACACTGGCAACCGAACCATCTGACGAAATACTGAATACAGCACTATATAAAGGTATATCTATACTACAAAACAGAAGGCCGACCTGACGCATTTATGTGCCAATTTGCAAACCCCACTCGACAGAAAGCGTCAGCCATCTAGCAACCACAGCCATGAAGTTTTAGAGCAAAACGCTTCTACAAGCGACCGCTGTAGGCTAGAAATAGGTGAGTAATTTCACTGTCTATGACTAACCTTCCCTGGAATCGCCGCCACATTATTTCTCTGGCGGACTTTGAACCCGCTGAATATGAGAACGTACTGCAAACAGCGCTTAGCTTCCAGGGCGTACTGTCTAGACGCACCAAAAAAGTACCCACCTTGCAGGGTCAGGTTGTTGCAAACCTTTTTTTTGAGCCCTCTACTCGCACGCGCAGCAGCTTTGAGCTAGCAGCCAAACGCCTCTCTGCTGACACGCTCAATTTTTCACCGGGCAGCTCTTCGCTCTCCAAAGGGGAGACTATTTTAGATACGGCCAAAACCTACCTGGCCATGGGCACCGATCTGATGGTGATTCGCCATCAGGGCTCGGGGGTACCGGCAACTATTGCGCAAGAAATGGACAGACTAAAGTCTGGAGTTGGCGTCTTAAATGCCGGTGATGGACAGCATGAGCATCCGTCACAGGCGCTGCTAGATTTACTGACCATTTGCAATTCGCTCAATCCCGATCAGCCCAGCATTCAGGATCTGCGAGGCAAAAAGATTGCCATCGTAGGTGATATTTTGCACTCTAGGGTCGCTCGCTCTAATTTGTGGAGCCTGACGGCCTGTGGCGCTGATGTGCATTTGGTCGCACCACCAACCCTATTGCCCAAGACCTTTGCAGAAGCATTTTCTACACCGCTCAACACTCAATCTGGCCAGGTAAATCGTAAGGTTACGGTGCATTGGCAGCTAGAGAATGCGCTCACAGATGCCGACTTTGTGATGGCGCTAAGGCTGCAAAAGGAACGGATGAGTGCTCACCTGCTGCCGAGCCTACGGGAGTATCATCAGCGATTTGGGATTACGCGCGATCGCATCCAACGCTGCAAACCCACGGTCAAAATCATGCATCCTGGCCCCACCAATCGAGGCGTAGAGGTCACTTCCGAGCTGATGGACGATCCCAACTTGAGCCTAATCTCAAAGCAAGTGGCCAGCGGCGTCGCCGTTCGGATGGCGCTGCTCTATTTGATGGGCGGCTCTAGATCTAGCTGATGGCCAGTTCTAAAGAAGTAGTCCTAAAAAAGTAGTCCTAGGAAAGTAGTCCTAAGAAAATAGAAACTGCTCTAGAGAGAAGCTGCCGGATCAAACAAGATGCCTGGCGTCGGCTCGTCTGACTCGTCTAGCGCTGGCTCCTCTAAGGACTCTTCGCCAGCGGGCACAGCCTCACCAGGCAGCTCAGAATCATCCACTCCCTCAGCCGTTGTGAGGTTAGAAAAGGAGCTGTGCATCTGGAGAATGCTATCTTCTGCACCTTCAGATTCGGGAGAGTATTGACTAAACAGGAAGATAGTTTCGTTGCCATAGCCAATAAAGGTTGCGATCGCAGACCCCAACCCAGTAGGCCTATCTGCCAACCACATCACCAGCGCAGACTGCTCATCAATCGTGACGCTACTGTAGCGACTCACCGCCGCCCCTTCTTCGATAAAGCTATCGATATTGGCATCCACCAGCGGCCCCGGCGGCGAGGCAACTCGAAACACCTGCGTCAGTACCTGCTCAGCCGAGGCCGTTGATGTACTTGAGATGGCAACGATCCCCTCCTGATTGACCTCCACCTGCCAAGTCGCTGGATAGTCCAATGACATCTCCCCGTCAGAATAGTTGGCCGTCTCCACTGAGGCTGCATCAGGTGAAACCAGAGGAGCAGGCTCAAAACTAGGCGAAGTCGTTTCTGAGCCTTCAGCCTCTGAGCCTTCAGCATCCGAACTTTCAGCATCCGAACTTTCAGCAGCTGGCGTAGAGGCATCTGGCATAGAGACTGGTTCACGTACAGAGGGCTCTGCTGGGTTAGCCGGGATGACAGGTGTAGATTGCGCCAGACTCCTCGAAGGGGCCAGCCCTAAGCTGACCAAAACAGCCAGACTCATCGCTGAGAGTGTAGAAGCAGAAAACATAAAACAACCCATTGCTCAAAAAGCAGAAAAGAATTTAAGAAGCGGAAATAACACAACAACAGAACGACATAGGTAAAGCAGCACAGGCAAAGCAGTGCCGTCAAAGCAGCACGAGCAGAACAGCACAGGAAAAGCACTGAAAAAACACTGAGGTAGTAGCCATAAAAACTTGCTACCGTTCTGTCTGGTTCAACGCTTGCTCATTATATTTCGTTACATCTTTGTTAAGATATACAAAATGCTGATGGATATCCTAAGCATTTTATCTTAGGAGCCTTTCCTCCCCAGGTTTGGCCGAACAGTCAATACGGAGACGTTTGTCCATGCTGCGCCTGGAAAATATCAGCAAAATTTATTCCACAGGTGAAGTCCTGAAGGATGTGAACTGGGAGGTTAAGGCTGGCGAGCGCATTGGCCTGGTAGGCGTCAACGGGGCTGGTAAATCAACCCAGCTCAAGATTATTCAGGGCGAGGTAGAACCGACTACTGGCAATATCATTCGCCCCGGCGGGATGCACATTGCCGCGCTCAATCAAGAATTTGAGGTCGATCCCCGCCGCACCGTCAGAGAAGAATTTTGGACCGTCTTTACCGATGCCAACAAAATTCAGCAGGCGCTGGCAGAGATTCCTATCAAAATGGAGAGCGCTACGCCAGACGAGCTAGAAAAGCTCATCAACCAGCTTGACAAAAAGCAGCGCCAGTTTGAAGCCCTTGACGGCTATGGACTAGAGGCGCGCATCGAGAAAATTTTGCCGGAGATGGGGTTTGATAGCGACGCAGGCGATCGCCTCGTTAGCTCCTACAGCGGCGGCTGGCAAATGCGCATGGGCCTGGGCAAAGTGCTGCTGCAATCCCCCGATTTGCTCCTACTCGACGAGCCGACAAACCACCTAGATCTAGAAACCATTGAGTGGTTAGAAACCTATCTGAAAGGCTTGACGATCCCGATGGTAATCGTCTCCCATGACCGAGAATTTTTAGACCGACTCTGCACATCGATTGTTGAAACTGAGCGGGGCGTTTCGACCACGTATCTGGGGAATTACAGCACCTATCTAGAGCAAAAGGCTGAAAACCAAGCCACTCAGCTCAGCACTTTTGAGCGACAGCAAAAGGAAATGGCAAAGCAGCAGGCCTTTGTCGATAAGTTTCGAGCCAGTGCAACTCGCAGTACCCAGGCAAAGAGTAGAGAAAAGCAGCTTGCTAAAGTCGAGCTAGTAGAGGCGCCCATTGCTGATCTACGCGGGTTGCAGTTTCAGTTTCAGCCTGCGCCCCGCAGCGGACGTGAGATTGTCACTATTAGCGACATGACCCACAGCTATGGCGACAAGATTCTGTTCTTGGGTGCGTCTTTGGAAGTGGAAAAGGGCGATCGCATTGCTTTTGTCGGACCCAACGGCGCAGGTAAGTCCACTCTGCTACGCCTAATTACTGGCATCGAAAAGCCAGAAGACGGCTCAGTCACCATGGGCACTCACAACGTGATCCCCAGCTACTTTGAGCAAAACCAGGCCGAGGCCCTAGATCTTTCTAAAACTGTTTTAGAAACCATTCACGATGAGGTTCCTGACTGGAAGAACGAAGAAGTGCGGACCTTGCTAGGTAGATTTCTGTTTAGCGGCGACTCTGCCTTCAAACAAGTAGAAGCACTCAGCGGAGGTGAAAAAGCGCGTCTAGCCCTGGCAAAGATGCTCTTACAGCCTGCCAACGTTCTGATCCTAGACGAGCCGACAAATCACTTAGACATTCCTGCGAAGGAAATGCTGGAGAACGCACTCAAAAATTACGACGGCACCGCGCTAATCGTTTCTCACGACCGCTATTTTGTCTCACAAGTTGCCAACAAAATCGTGGAGATTCGTGACGGGGACTTGCGGGTTTACCAAGGTGACTATCACTACTACCTCGACAAAATTGAAGAAGAAAAAGAGCGCGCTAGGCTCGAAAAAATAGAGGCTGCCAAGGCAGCTAAGACCGAAGCAAAAAGACAGAAGCAACGGGAGAAACAGCGTCAAAAGAAACAGACAAAAGCTGTCGCAAACGGCTCTTAACACGACCATCTACATAAAGCGTCTCACCGGGTTTCAGGTTGGGACGCTTTGTTTTTAGGGGGGACTCATGTTAAATAATTAGTAATAAATATATCGATAGTTCTCATCAGTGATAGCGCACTGGCCCAGTCTCAAAGCATTCAATGACGACCATTAAAGAACCTCTATCAAAAAACCACCACCTATCAAAAAGCTTAAATTAGGGTGGACATGATAAAAATTGGAGTTAGTGTAAGGCTTCACTGTCAAAAAGCTCTGCTCCAACGTAATTCAGTGTAATTCAGGCCTTTACTTAGGGGGCCCTTAACTCAGGTCAAACCAAGGCCAATTGAGTTAGCTAAAGCACTTAACAACCATCACCTTTGAGCACTACACGACTGATCGCTCAGAGCTGTGATAAGCATCTGTTAGTCGCTGTGTAGCGCTGACTATTAGCCAGGCTAACCGCAGAGCAGCGTCAAGTCTTTTTATTACTTTCAATCTCATGTTTGGGTGAGTACATTTTTGGGTGAGTAACTGGTTTTACTGGTTGCTGCTTTAGGGAACCGCTAAAGATAGCAACTGCACCCACCGACTAGGTTTCACCGCATTGCTAAATTGTTGCAAATCGTAGAGGATTTTTGGGTATGGCAGACTCGCCTATTTCACCACTAGTGCTGGTCATCCTGGATGGATGGGGCTGCCGAGACGAGCATAGTGGCAACGCTATTAGCCATGCTAAGACGCCCATTATGGACAGCCTCTGGAACTTCTACCCAAAGGCTAAGATCAATACCTCTGGGAAGTTTGTCGGCCTGCCTGATGGACAGATGGGTAATTCTGAAGTGGGCCACTTAAACATTGGAGCAGGCCGAGTGGTGCCCCAAGAGCTAGTGCGTATTTCTAACGCGGTCTCTAGCAAAAGCATTGAAGAGAACCTAGATCTCCTTAAAGTCTGCCAAAAAGTGACATTTTCCAAGAGTAAGCTCCACTTAATGGGCCTATGCTCTGATGGGGGCGTTCATGCACATTTGGATCATCTGATTGGATTGATTGAAATGGCTAAGGCGCAGGGCGTTGAAGACGTCTGCATTCATGCCATTACAGATGGGCGCGATACCAAGCCACAGGACGGCCAGTTTGCACTACAAAAGCTAGACGCTGCCATCGAACGAATTGGCCTGGGCCGCATTGTGACGCTCAGCGGACGCTACTACGCCATGGACAGAGATAACCGCTGGGATCGCGTCGAAAAGGTCTATCGCGTTATGACTGAAGAGGGGGAGGGCACTGGTCAGTCTGCGCTAGAGGCCCTACAGGCGTCCTACGATGCGGGCATCCATGATGAATTTGTCGAGTCCGTTCGCCTGGCACCCGGCGCAGTAGCGCCTGAAGATGGCGTAATTTTCTTTAACTTTCGCCCCGACAGAGCTCGGCAGCTGACTCAGGCGTTTGTCAAGCGCGACTTCAAGGGCTTTGATCGCGATCCTGTGCTGCCACTGACTTTTGTCACGATGACTCAGTACGATCCTGCCTTACCTGTCGGGGTCGCGTTTAAGCCGCAGAGTCTGAAAAATATTTTGGGAGAAGTCGTCTCTGACCATGGGCTCAAGCAGTTTCGCACCGCAGAGACTGAAAAGTACGCCCACGTTACCTACTTCTTTAACGGGGGTCTAGAAGATCCGTTTCCTGGAGAGGTGCGTGAGCTGGTGCCTAGCCCAATGGTGGCCACCTATGACAAAGACCCACATATGTCTGCAAAGAAGGTGACGGAGGCTGCGATCGCAGCTATCAACCAGCGGGAATATTCCCTCGTCGTCATGAACTATGCCAACCCCGACATGGTTGGCCACACAGGCAATATGGACGCAACCGTCACCGCGTTAGAAGCCGTCGATAAAGAGGTTGGCCGGTTAATCTCTGCCATTGGCCGAGTCGGTGGTACGGCCATTATCATTGCTGACCATGGCAATGCAGAATACATGCACGATGATCAGGGCAAACCCTGGACGGCGCATACAACTAATCCGGTTCCCTTCATTTTGGTTGAGGGCGAAGGCCTAAAAATTCCGGGTCATGGCAACGAGGTACAGCTCAGACAGGAGGGCGGCTGCCTAGCAGATATTGCACCTACCATTTTGCAAATTTTACAGCTGCCTATTCCTGACGAGATGAACGGCCAGTCAATGATTTTGCAGCCCGAAGCGGAGTACAAGCCGAGCCGGTCGCCTGTGAAGGTGTCGTTACAGCGATAGCCTGCGTAGGGTCACTTGTGTGGGGCTATTTTAGAGATCCTGCCAAGAGAACCTAAGAGAAACGCTGCTGAGTTAGAATAGGCAAAGCAAAGATTCAGCAGCGGCCTCACAAGGCCTAGGGCGCTGACGTCGCTGAGTCTCAGGAATTGAGTATAGAGAGTACTTATGGTAATTGTTCTTAAGGTTATTTGGGCGATCGCAGCCGTTGGCCTGTGCGTCTTGGTTTTATTGCACAGTCCAAAAGGTGATGGGTTGGGTGCATTGGGCGGTCAGGCGCAGCTGTTTACCAGTACCAAGAGTGCAGAAGAAACATTAAACAGAGCCACTTGGCTGCTGCTGATTGTCTTTATGACGCTGACTGTCTTGATTAGTGGCCCTTGGTTAGATCTTTCGGCTACAGTACCAGCAGTACCACCGACGGTGCCTCAGTAGGTTGGCAAGCTCGAAAGCCATCCTCGCAAACACTCGCAAACACTCGAAAACATCAGCTTAATAGGAGAGGGGCGAGCGCCGATTAAATCAACGTGCTCGCCCCTTTCTTTTGTTTAGCCTGATTCGTCGAAACCTTAAACATCGGTCACTTGAAGAATCTTTATGTGGTGATTGCTCTTAATAGGGTTAAGGCTGCGTTTGTCAGATTCAGAGAGCGCCTGATAGGCCTTGTCGATTAACAGCTGTTCACGGTTCGTTGGATGAGAGCGGTCGGCCAGGGCACCGCCAATCTTTGTATCTACAGCGATAACGACATCTTCCGAAACCGTAAGCGGCTGACTGGTCAGCGCCGACTCTAGGGTTTCGGCGTACTTTCTAAGTGCCGTTTTATCCATGCCTGTGAGCACACAGATAAACTGAGCCCCCTCATCGGCCTGACTGTCGCAATAGAGCCAGGTATCAACGGTAACGTTCTTACGAATAACGGTAGCGATGGCTTCATCGAGCTGCGCATTTTGTCGCTCGCTAGACTCCACTGACCCTAGCGGCTCCTTACGATGGGCATCTACGATGAGCAGACCAATGGAGTCAAACTGGGCGTTTCCAGGCTGCAGCTTCATTTGCTTTATGAGGGCCGCCAGCGACTGAGACAGCGCTTTAGAAGAAATTAACCCTGTATTGCTATCAATCATGCCGAGGGCATGGAGCAGATTTTGATGGCTTTGGCGCAGGCGATCTGTATTTTTATCTTGGGTGGCAAGGGCGCGATCGCGTTCACTCAACTGCTCTTCTAATGAGGCCGCCTGGCGCTGTGAGCGAGAAATCCGCCAGCCGCGCTTGAGCAGAGACGGTAGCACCACCAGCAAGCCAATCAAAACGCCAATTGCCAGCGTAGAGAGCAGCAATGGGGCCAAAGAAAACGTCTGCGGCTCCGCGCCAAAGAAATAGACAGGCACCTCCGCGTTGTTTCTTAGCGCAAAAATGATTGCGATGAACGCAATAACAATTGCGGCAATAATAAGCAGCGGCATAGCAAACGATGTCCTAAGCAGCGTAAAAACACCTCCAGACTATCGCAGCGGTGTCCCGAGGAAATAGAACCTTAAGGAACAGAAAGAATAGTAGAGGAATCAAAAGAAACTGCTTACAACATCATCATCACCTGAGACAGCAGCTCAGATGGAATGCGATTGAGCGCAGCCTGCTGACTGGCCTGACCCAAGCGCTCATGGTGCGCTTTGAGATTAGCGACCATGGCGCTCAGCCGTGCTTGATACACAGAAGAGTCTTCGTCTAGCCCCTCAATCGCTTTGACATAGCTATAGAGAGACTTCTGTAAGCTTTCGGCGATAGCCTGGGTAGACGGTGCACCCTCTGCCATTTGCGCATGAACATCACCTAGACAGTGATAGATCGCAGCGCTGTCCATCTGGCTCAGTGCGTTGATACCGCCGCCCGTTTGCAGCGCTGCCTCAAAGGCAGTGATGGCGTTCTTTTGATACAGCAGCTTAGCATCGGAGTCTATGTCCTCTTCTTTTGAGAGATCCCAATAGGCCAGCGCTAGGTTGTTGTAAGTGATGGCGCAGGCGGCAGGATCGACCTCTGGCGTCCGATACTTGAGCGCGTCGCGATAAGCTGCGATCGCACGTTTTAAAGCAGGCACTGCAGCCACATGCTTGGCCAAACTCCAGTAGGTAATGCCTAGATTATTTTGCACAGCGGCATAGTCTAAGGGCATTTGACTGGCATCGTAGCCTGGTAGCGCTTGGTTATAGGCAGACACCGCCTGCTCTAGATTTTCGGGAACCTGCTCGTAATGGGATAGCTTCCAGTACACCGAGCCGAGACTGTTATAAAGCGTCGCATACTCAATCGGGTCTATCTCCATCGCACAGCGTTCGATGGCAGCGCGATAGGCAGCAATAGCTTGATTGAAATACGCGGCGGGCTCGCTGTACGTCGCCAGGATGCTGTAAACCGCGCCCATATTGCTATACAGCTGAGAGACCATTTCCGCCTCACGGTCGCCGTCAATTTTGGTCAGGGCCTGTTGATACAGCTCCAGACTATGATTCATGCAGTCCACTTCTTGCTGTGGATTGTCTAGCTGCTGAGCCTTGAGCCAGTACAAGGTGCCTAAATCATTGAGGCCGCTACCCCAGTCTGGATGTGGACCGGAAAGGCATCGCAAACCGCCTTCATAAGCTGCGATCGCACGCTCAATCAAGTCCAACCCACGCTCTCCAGATTCTATGCGACTCCGATATCGATACCCCACCGCAAAATAATCATCCGCAGCGCTGTGACGTCCGCCGTGACTGCCCACGTCATCTGGGCTCGAGCCCTCTCGAATGTTCCCGTCATTGGATTCGACCGATCTCGATACAGCTGATGTCGACTCGACTACTGTTGACTCGCCCGGTTTAGCAGCTGAGTTCATCACATCTGCATCGGAGGCTTGAGCAACGGTATCTGCATAAACAGTGTCTGCATAGGAATAGTCCAGCTTTTGCACTTGCGAAACCCAGTCCGTCTCCACTGTTTTCACAGGCTCAACTTCTATCACCGAGACAGCATCTTCTACCGAGACAGCATCTAACCGCTGTGGAAGTGCGTCAGCATCGGGTTCTAATCCATATAGCGCCAAGCTATCGTCTATAGTTAGCGCTTCATCGTCCGAGTCATCCAGTGGAAGCGGGGCTAAATCACTAATCGCAATGGGCGCGGGGTTAACAGGGTCAGACAGCAGATGATCGGCGCTCTCATTTTCATTTATATCTATCGAGTCGCGGTCTATCGCGTCACGGTCTATCGCGTCACGGTCTCCAGATTGCTTGTCGCCGACAATCGTTTTCTCTAGCGCATGATTCGCAGCACCTAGCAGCGTGTGTTGTGCATCCTCAGAGTGTACTTCTGAGAAGTCTTCGCTGTCCTCACCATCAGCGATCTCTGGCAAGTCGGGCAAGAGTATTTCATCGACATACGCTAGCTCTTGATGCTCTGCATAATCTAATTCACTAAGCGTGTAAAACTTGCGAGCGGCGGCGTGCTCGTGGTTGTTTTCATCACGGACTAACGCATCTTCGCTTGCTAGCTCTGCTTCATTGACTGTCGCTTCTTCACTTACTAAATCTCCTTCTACTAAATCTCCTTCGCTAGTATCGCTAGAAGAGCCCTCACCGGCCGGCTGCACTGTAACAGGTGTCAGGACAATGCCGCTAATAGCCTCGGCTGAAGAAAACTGACCGGCTGTCTCAGTCTCAGCAAAAATATCGGCAGACGGTTCGCTGTCGAGGTCAATGTCCTCGTCTAAATCAAAGCTGTCGTCTAGATCGTCACCTAAATTTACAGACGGCTCCACTGAGCCACTAGATGAGCTATCGGATAAGCGATCAGGCGAATGCTCTACGACTTCAGCCATCCACTGATCGAGCAAAATAGGACGATCAGCATCGCTAGATTCGCCGTAGAGCCCCATTGGCTGCGGATCTTGAGAATCACTGTAGTCATCTACAAAATCAGAAGGACTTACCTGTGCTCGGTGACCATTGCTGTGCCCGTTGCTGTGACTGTTGCTGTGACCGTTTCCATAGCTGCCATAACCATTACCGCTGCTGTGATTGTGAGCAATGGGCTCATCATTGGCGATATCTTCGTTAGCGATATCGTCATGGCCTGTAGCTGTATCGCCTACAGACGAATTGCTTACAGACGAATTGCTTACAGACGAATTGCTTACGGAGGCATTGCTTACGGGCGTATTATCAGCAGCACCATCTACCCCAACAGCCAAGACACCTACATCAGCACCTGCCGAATAGTCTAGAGTAGTCGTCTCTTGTTCCGAGAGAAAAGCCAGCGCCTCGTCGAACGAATCATCATCGTCGTCTAGCTCAGAGTGCGCTAACCCAGCCGCCGTGGGCGTAGGATCGCTGACAAATTCAAAGACACCGCTGCGCCATTTCCAAAAGGTAGGGGAAGACGCCTGGATGGTGCGCAGCCAGGGCCAAGGAACCCAAACGAGCAGGCTGGTGTTAAGACGGGGAAGGAGGGCTTCTACTTTTTCGAGCGATCGCAAGAAGTGATTTTGAACAATCGCTGGCTGCCGCGTCATTTGCTCTACCCCGAGCATTTGCAGCTGTGGCAGCGGCTGGCCGGACATCATCTTTTGGCGAACCCAGTTGGCGACCTGGCGAGGCAGGTGAGCATCGTCTGGATCGAACATCAGCCGCTCTAGCGCGACAGACTGACCGACTGCGCTGGCCCCATTAAAACCACCGTCACCGCCACCGCTCAATCCACTGCTGAATCCACCGTTAAATTCAGAATCCAACGCGGTAGCTGGCGTCGCCATCGACACCGCGTCCAAAGACAAATCGGCCTCTAGCTGCGCTGCTAGCTGAGCCTGAAGCGGTGTACTATCACAGACAGCAATCAGCAGCTGACGTCGCAAATTCAGACTCATCGTCGCCTTTAGGGCCTGATAAGCCTGCTGATTGACGCCTAAAATTTGACGAGATTTTGGCTGGATTGCAATCATGAACGTTGCCTTGGTAAATGGTATTTTCCTTCCCCTAAAAAGCTTTTCTCCAGTCGATTGCCTTGGTCAGGAATAATTTCTTGCGGTTTGAGACTCTGTTTGATAAAGACACTTATCTTGATAAAGACATTCGCAGCTCTTGATAAAGACATTCGCAGCGTTAATAAAAACCCTCATCGAAAACTCACCGACATAATTCACCGACATAATTCACCGACGTCACTGGCCTAGCCGAAGAGACAGACATTAGCAGGAACGCTTTCGCTCAAACTGTTATGCTGAAGGTTCAACTCTTATTCAAATTATTTGCCCGAGTAGCCCGGCCCATACGCGATAACTCAATGCCGACTTCTGTTGCCACCTCTTCGATTCGTGAACATCAGCATCCGTTAGTCCGTCAGCTGGCTCAGGCGATTGAGACCCAATGGACTCGTTTGGAGCTGTCACCTTTTCATTTGCCAGATGACTTGGGTTACGTAGAAGGCAAGCTAGAAGGCGAAAGGTTGATCATTGAAAATCGCTGCTACCAGACGCCTCAATTTCGTAAGCTGCACCTAGAGCTGGCCCGCATCGGTAAAAATTTAGACATTTTGCACTGTGTGATGTTTCCTCGCGCGGAGTACGGTTTGCCGATTTTTGGCTGCGATATTGTCAGTGGACGAGGTCAGGTCAGTGCTGCCATTGTGGATCTATCTGCAGCGACTGCGAAGGGGCATCTGACCCCCGATTATGTCAGCGCACTGGCTGCGATCGCACAGCCGACCTACACCCAGCCCCGAGAGCTACCCGACTGGGGAAAGCGAATTTTTTCAGACGTTTGCTGCTTTATCAAACCCACGAACGAAGCCGAAGAGCAGGCATTTTTGTCACAGGCAGCGGATTACCTACGGGTGCACGTACAGCAGGCATTGCTCAGAGCCCCCGCACCAGAACGGCGAGCAGAATTTTTAGAGCGACAGAAATATTACTGCACACAGCAACAGCAAAATGATAAAACCCGCCGTGTCCTAGAAAAGGCCTTTGGGTCACAGTGGGCAGAACGATATATGACGACCGTTTTATTTGATTTACCCACCGCAGCAGCCTAGTGCCGCCTGCACAGTGCTGCCAGCCAAATGCCGCCAGTCAAATGCCGCTAGCCAACCAGTGTTTGCGCGATGTCACCTCATTTTTGCTAAGGTCATGATTTCTCTTTCTCCTCTTTCCAAAGCCAGCGCTGACCAGCAGGATTTCGAGACTGCCCACGAAAACGCTGAAAAGTTGCCAACGCAAGGCGGACAGCTGATTGTTTTAGCGGGACCAAGCGGCGTCGGCAAAGGCACCTTACTCAAGCATTTACGACAGCAGCATCCAGAGCTAGGGCTTTCGATTTCGGCCACGACCCGCCAGCCCAGACAAGGGGAATCAGACGGCTATCATTACTATTTCAAAAGCACTGAGCAGTTTCAAAAAATGATTGAAACGGGAGAGCTTCTAGAATGGGCGCAGTTTGCAGGCAACTATTATGGGACGCCTAAGGCGCCGATTCTAGAAGCTCTCCCGTTTCAATCATTTTTTGAAACTGCTCAGTGCTTTTGAAATAGTAATGATAGCCGTCTGATTCCCCTTGTCTGG
>JBCBKQ010000116.1:0-17355 GCA_038521595.1 Cyanobacteria bacterium J06627_28
ACTTTATTTCTACGTTCTTGCAATACATTTGTACGACTATCAATATATCGAAGGAGGCACCTAATTTCTAAGGTTCGTCGGAACTGACTGGCTTGCTATGCCCTTATACAATGAGAATGACTATGTTAGGTGCCAACAAACTTATGACAGACCAATTAATTCGAGCGACGGCAGCGGACGGCGGCATTCGAGTGGTAGGAGTAACGACCACGCAAACCGTAGAAACTGCACGTGGGCGACATGGACTGTCTTATGTGGCCACAGCTGCGCTCGGGCGAGCGATGACGGCAGGGCTATTGCTAGTGTCGAGCATGAAAAAGAAAGAGTCGCGGGTGAGTCTACGCATCAAAGGAAGCGGGCCATTGCGAGGGCTGATGGCGGATGCGGGCCTCGATGGTACGGTGCGAGGCTATGTGGAAAAGCCTGAGGTAGAAATGCCACCCAATGCAGATGGCAAGCTAGACGTGGGCGGCGCTATCGGCCGAGAAGGCTACATCTATGTGACAAGAGATGTCGGCGTGGGTCAGCCGTATGCGAGCACGGTAGAGCTGGTGACTGGTGAAATTGGTGACGATCTGACGCATTATTTGGCCAGCTCTGAGCAAACGCCGTCAGCGTTAGTGCTGGGTGTGTTTGTAGGCGCAGATGGCGTAGAAGCAGCTGGTGGGCTGCTATTGCAAATTTTGCCGCAGGCCGCCCGAGATGAAGCTTTGATTTCTCGACTGGAGTCTCGGCTGGAGAGCCTAACTGGGTTTACGCCATTGCTACGGGCAGGCAAGACGCTGCCGCAGATTTTTGAAGAGCTGGTGGGCGATATGGGTCTGGAGATTTTTCCAGAAACGCAGCCGGTGCAGTTTCATTGCAAATGTACGCGCGCTCGCATGTTAGGCGCACTCAAGCTACTCGGCCCAGACGAACTCGCAGATATGATCAAAGTAGACAATGGCGCAGAAGCCGTTTGCCACTTTTGTAATGAGAAGTATCATGCCAATGCTCAGCAGCTACAGCAGCTCATAGAAGAGATTAGAGAAGATCTCAAAACAGAGCAAGTGTAGGGATTATCCAGACACAAAAATCTATCGAAGGAAAGAGGACTATACGCATGTAGTCATGCAGGAACGACACAAACCCTTCATCTGCTGTTAACTACGTGTCGTTTTGTCAAAACCTTAAGGAATAATAAAGAAGCGATCTATGGTGTGTAAGGGAGTCAACTGCAAGCAGCTCCCACTGGAGTCCGCGATGAATACCAGCCTACTCAGAACGATTTGGTCAGTGATCGAAGAAACACCTGCATACTATTTGCAGCAGATTTCGTCGAGCGAGCAAGTTAGGCTTCTGCTCAAAAGAATTGAAAATGAAGTACTACTATCGCCGGTAGAACGAGCAGAGACTCGGCAGTATTTGCACGAGCGCGGCACTCTAATCCAAGAGATGTCTTGGGAGCAGGTCATGTAAGCGTCGTAGCGGCTAGGCGTTGATAGGCCAAAGCCAAAGCATCATCATCCCCGACATTACCAGGAAATAGAACGACCGGCAGGCTGGGAAATTGATCGTGATTCGCAGGCGTTGTCACTACAGATACGCCGGGAATGACCTGACCCAATAGTCGAGCAGCGGTCAGCGATAGGGCTTTGCTCAGCGTATCGTTTGAAGTGATGCCGCCTTTGCTAATCAGAAAGCTAAGGTCATCAGGGAGCGATCGCACAATCTCCACCATCAACGCAGACACCGCCTCACCAAAAGCCAACCGCGCCACCTTGGTATCGAACGTCAGCTCCTCACGACTGGTATACACCACAGGCGTTTTACCCTCAGCATAGATTTGGGTCACCTGCGCCATGACATCATCCAATAAACGCTGAGCGCTCTGAGTATTTTCCTTGAGCTGGGCGTCTTTGAGCTGGTCGTCTTTGAGCTGGGCGATCGCAACTTCTACACTCGCAACGCTATCGAGCTTTAAAAGCTGGTTGAGCTGAGCGGTCGTCGTTTTCACATGGGAGCCTACTATCACCGCGCCCGTTGTAGCACCATTAAGACACCGCGTAATCTCATGCATTTTTTCAGCTGGCGTTGGCTGAGGGGGCAATGCCGCTAGCGAGGTGAGCAAGCTAGCCGCACTCCGAAAGAGAAACTTTTTGCCTTTTGTTGCCGCAATCAACAAATCACGAGAGAAGGCATCCAAATCACTTTGTTGTTCACCATCAACGGCAACACATTGATTATTTTTCAGCGCCATTAATGGCTCTAGTGCACTGCCACGTATATCCTTCAGCGAAAAACAAACAACTTTTCCAGCAGGAATAAGTCCATTTGTTTTTTCAGCAACGTAGTCTGGTAAGTAGCTCGTGCTGTAGCCAAAAACAGAATCTCTCGCAAATTCTGTTTCGTGGGTAGGAATTCGTTTTATTTGCCCATCAGCTGTTTTTTCGATGTAGTGGGTGCTCTCTACCGTGACGCGCCCCCCTTCAAAAAAGGCTGGGACTAAAAAGTGAGCGTCAAAGGGGCCAAGCTGTTGTGCGATCGCATCCGTTTCCACAGGGTAATGCCCCCGCAGCGTAGAATCTGACCGACTCACCAGCAGGTATTTCGTTATCCCGGTTTGGGCCAAGGCATGCTTGAGATTAAGGCAAACTTCGGTAGTGACGGCGGCGGCGGCTTCTGGGGTGAGCGATCGCGTATTCGTCAGCACAAAAAAGATAGGCGATTCATCCTGCAAACCCATCACCAGCGTGGGCACGTCCCATTTCAGCAGTAGCAGACAGCTATGCACCGTCTGCGAACCCGTCGGATCGTCATCTAAAACGATAATTTTAGGGGATTCAGTTTTAGTCACAAAGCTACTGCAGAAAAACGGCACTCGTAATTAGGTAGCTAATCAACGTGCAAATCAGCGTGGACGCCGCATCAAAGAAAAGCGAGATATTTCTGCGCAGTCTAGGATTATATTCCAGCGCATCGCCGACAATTTCGAGGGTGGGTCGATAGTTTTTGCCGTCGGTTTCTTCAGCGTCTGCATTTAGCTGTGTGGTGTGCTTAGCCAAATCGTTCACCAAGCGGCGTAGCCAAAAGGTTAGGCCAATGATAGAGACTAGGGAAACGGTGGCAATGAGCAGGGGGTGGATGACGATGTTGATAATTGCGATCGCATCCGCCGAAAGCTCGTGACGCAGCAGCATCAAGACTGCCCACACCAGCGCCGAAATGCCAGTTTTATACACTAGCGAAAAGTAAGCGCTCTGGTCTTCTTCGCGAAATCTCTGAGCAACGGCAGCTTCGGCAGCTTCGGCTTCAGCCTTGGCAGCTTCAGCCGCTTTTGCCTTTTTACTCTTGCGCGTGGACTTAGACTTACTGGCAGACTTGGCCGCTGTCTTTCTCGTGCCGGCTCTGCTAGTCGCTGATTTATTGGCCGCACGCGACGTCTTTTTAGGCTCTGCGGTGGGAGTAATGATGCCCTCAACAAACGATCCTGCTGCGGACTTACCCAAACCAAGCTTGCCAATCCATTTGTTTACAGGATTGGTCGGAGCCGCTTCCACATCCGGAAACGCGCCCGACAGGCTTGTCGCCTCTGGGCCTTGGTCTAATCCATCATCGATGACGGTGACCTTGCGTGCGATCTCGCTGGGCGGCGTCATTGATGATGGCGTCACGGCGGGCGTACTGGCCGTATTTTTAACCGTACTTTTTAGCGGCGTTTCCTTGGCAGGTGCTTCATTCCCCTTGGCCCCGTCTGACTTTTTGGGGGCTCCAAACGGACTTTGGCCATAGGTTTTAGAATCGTATGCCATGGGAGATGAAAGGTGCCGTCAAGGGATGCAGTCGGTCGCAATATCAAGAGTCGCAATATCAACAGTCACACTATCAAGAAAATAGCCTAATTTGCCAATGCATTTTGCAAACGTAGAGCGGCCTCGTCATACAGCTCTTGAGGTGCGCCGCCAGGGAGCATGAAGCTATCGCTAAAGTTTGTCATGAGGAAGCTAGGAGTACCACCCAATTCTAGGGCGCGGGCCAGTTCAACGTCTTTATCGATTGCAGCCTGGGCCTCTGAGCTGTTGCGATCGCGGTTAAACCGCTCCACATCCAAGCCCACTTGCTCAGCTAGCTCCACATAGTAGTCTTCGCCCAGCTTGTCTTGGTAGGCAAACAGACCGTCGTGATAAATCCAAAACTTGTCTTGCTGTGCGGCGGCCCAGGTGGCTTTGGCAGCAGGCATAGCTTCGTCGTGAATGCTGACGAGGGGAAAGTGCTTGTATACGTAGAGTACGTCGTCTTCGTGGTTTTCGGTAAAGGTTTTCATGTCTGCGGATGCGATCGCGCAAAACGGACATTCAAAGTCAGAAAACTTAAACAACACCACATCGGCATCGACTGGCCCTTTGGTTGCAGAGTCGCCAATTAGCTCAGCGCGATCCATTGAGCCGATGACTTCGTTGAGCTTTGCCATTTGCGCCTCAAATTCGGCACGCTCGGCAGCCGTCGGTTCTTGAACAGCGCCTGCCTCTGGCACAACATCAGTAGCCGGGTCTGCCTCGACCTCTTGTTGTGCTAGCTCTTGTTGCGCTGAAGAGCAGGCGGCAAGCGGCACTAAGGTAAGTGCGAGTACGCTCGCTGCAATCCATCGGCGAGTGTGGCGAAGTGGCAATACAGTCATGGCGGGGCTCCTCAAAGAATCTTAGCCATTCTAGACAATCTGAGGGCTAATCGACCCAGCCAATATCGTCATCGCTCAACATAGTGTTGTTTTGCCCGCCCGCAGGCGTGCCGCGCTGAATGGCATATTCTGGAATAGATTTGTAGCTGGAGTAAGGCCGACGGCCCAGTGCTAAGCCACTCTTTGCAGCGGGTTTAGCGTCAGACTTACTGGCTGGTGCTTTTTTGCTGGCAGTAGGCTTAGCCTCGGAGGCCTTTTGCTGATTGGCACTTAGCTTGAGAATGGTATCTTTGGCCTCTTTGAGTTCAGCGGTGATTTTCTTGAGCTGAGAATCTTTCTTTTTGCTCTCACTTTTCGTTTTTTCTAGACTGTCTTTTAGCTCAAAAATTCGGCTCTGATGGGTATCTATGTCTTCTTGCAGAGCAGAAATTTGATCGGTAGATGTTTTCAGTGCGGTTTCAAGTGCCGCAATCTTTTTGTTTAAGGTTGCGCTGCTGGTCGCGGCAACCGCTTTGGCAGCGACTGTTTTAGTAGAAGCCGTTTTAGTAGAAGCCGTTTTAGTAGAGGCCGCTTTTGTCGAGGTAGTCTTTTTCGTAGATGATTTGGCGGCAGGTTTGGTGGAAGTCTGCTCAGAGGATGCTTTTGCAGATGACCGCTTGCGGCTGCGGGTGGCAGAAGTCGCTTTTTTCTCGCCTGCTTTTGTAGCGCCTGCCCCGGTCGCACCTGCTGTCTCACCTGCTTTGGCGGCAGGTTTTTCTACTTCTTCTTTGAGCAGGTCGGCTATCCGCTTTTTAGTCATGTGTCTGTCCAGTCTGTTTGAATTTCGTCGGCAACTCGGATGTAATCGGCTTGGGCTTCGGCGACGCTTTTGCCAGTGAGCTGAGTGATGGCTACGCCTTCTAAGGCGGCTCGCTCGTGGGCCTTGTAGGTACGCACAAAGGCATCACAGGCTGGAATGTCTAGCTCTAAAAGCATGTTTTGGGCTTCGAGGGCTTCGCCTAGGCTGCGGGAGTCTACTTTGGTTAGCAAGACTCGATGCATAACGCCGGAGGGCACGATGGCTTTTTTTACGGTCTGCACTAGGGCGGCGATGTCCATGGGTGCAGGCGGTGTCGGCAAAAGCAGGCAGTCGGCAATGGGAATAACGGCGGCGAGGGCTTCTGAGCTTAGGGAGGGTGGGGTATCGACTACGATCAGATCGTAGTTGTCAATCTTCTTTAGTTTACCAAGCAATGTGGGATCGATTTCTTTGCTGACGTCAAATCCGATGGTGCTATCGGCGCGGTCGGCCCACCAGCTAGCAGAGCCTTGGGCATCGGCATCGACGAGGAGGACGGATTGAGTTTCGGCAAAGATGGCGGCGAGGTTGACGGCGGTGGTGGTTTTGCCGACGCCGCCTTTGCCGTTGAAGATGGCTAGGATTTTGGGCATTTGGATTTGCCGGGTGGGGTTGCTCGGCTGATGAGACTAAGGATAATGGGTGGCGGGGCGATTTAGGCTGTTTATTTATTTCCTGTTACGCCTGAGAAGAGCTACCCAGCATACTTAGCCAAACGCAAGGCGTGGCAAGATCGGGGATTTCCTCCCCACGCCCCTCCTTTGCTTGGTGGCTCAAGGTGCTGCCTGGGGACCTAACTTCCCCAGACCCCTCGAATAAGAATATCTCGGCAAAATCACAATCAACCGACTGAGCACCCGGCAGGGAGCGCGCCACGCGTGGCGCAAACATAAGTTATCTAGCCGGAGTGTTTATTCACGTTTTCTCACGACACCTTAAAAATCTAGATTATCGGGTGTTCTTGGGAAGGGAATGACATCACGAATGTTTGTCATGCCGGTCATAAACTGAACTAGACGCTCAAAGCCAAGGCCAAATCCAGCATGGGGAACGGTACCGTAGCGACGAAGGTCCAAATACCACCAATAGTCTTCTTTGGGCAGTCCAGCCGCTTCGATGCGACGCTCAAGCACGTCTAGCCGCTCTTCGCGCTGAGCACCGCCAATAATTTCACCAATGCGGGGGGCAAGCACATCCATAGCGGCGACGGTTTTGCCATCGTCATTCAACCGCATGTAGAAGGCTTTGATTTCAGCCGGGTAGTCGGTGACGATAACGGGCTTTTTGAATAGCTCTTCGGCCAGGTAGCGCTCGTGCTCGGACTGCATGTCGATGCCCCAGCTCACGGGGAATTCAAACGTTTTATCGCCTTTTTCAATGGCTTTCTCAAGCAGAGAGATCGCTTCGGTGTAGGTGATGCGCTCAAAGTCGCTATTGATGATGTTGTTGGCTGTTTCCAGGACGCTGTCGTCAATGCGCTTGTTGAAAAATTCCATGTCGTCGGCGCAGGTTTCCATGACGCGGCTAAAGACGTGCTTTAGAAACGCTTCGGCCAAATCCATGTTCCCTTCTAAGTTGCAGAAGGCCATTTCGGGCTCGACCATCCAAAATTCGGCCAGGTGACGAGCGGTGTTAGAGTTTTCGGCACGGAAGGTGGGGCCAAAGGTGTAGACGTTGGTAAAGGCCATGGCCATGATTTCGGCTTCGAGCTGGCCGCTGACGGTGAGGTAGGCGGGCTTGCCAAAGAAGTCTTGGCTATAGTCGGCTTTGCCAGACTCGGTGGTGGGAATGCTGTCTAGGTTGAAGCGGGTGACGGTGAACATTTCGCCTGCACCTTCGCAGTCGCTGGCGGTGAGGATGGGGGTGTGCGTCCAGAGGAAATCGCGATCGCGAAAAAATTCATGAATCGCACTTGCACAGGCATTGCGCACCCTAAACACCGCGCCCAGCGTATTCGTCCGGCTGCGCAAATGACCAATCGTACGCAAAAATTCAAAGGAGTGACGCTTCTTTTGGAGCGGATAGGTCTCACCATCTGACTCGCCAAACACTTCGACACTGTCTGCCTGTAGCTCTACGCGCTGGCCCTTACCCGGAGACTCTGCCAACGTACCGCTAATCTGCACGGATGCGCCCGTCCCAATGCGCTCCATGGTCTCGGCGTAGCCTTCTATCTCTTCAGAGGCAATCACCTGCAGGCCGTTCATCGACGACCCATCATTCACCTCAATAAAGGTAAATTTCTTAGAGGCTCGCTTTGTTCTAACCCAGCCTTGAATGGTCAAAGCGTCGCCAGGGTTACCCGAAGAAAGAATGTGCTTAATCCGCTGGGCAGAAGTAGTCATAAAAAGAGTCGATAGTTAAATAGTGGGGCCACACCCATTGAAACAAATCTTGGCTAGAGACACACGCCTAGGTTTGAGCATCGCGGGGCTACCCCAGCCAACCGCGCAAAAACCAACCAATCACCAGCCCTAAGCCCGTTAGGCGCACCACCTGCCAAAAGGGCTCTCGCATCTCCTTCCAAGACATGAGCTGACTTTCTAAGGTGACTTTGAGCGCCTCTATTCGATCTTGCAGCTGCGCTAGCTCTTCGGCAGGCAGGCGGGAGAGGTCAGCAGAGGTGAGCTGCTCGTATTTGGCTTTGGCGCGGCGAATGGCAAAAAAGCGATCGCGCAATAGCAAAAACTCGTCTGCCGTTTCCTTGAGCTCGCCTTCAAAACCGGCAAGCTCTTCATCACTGGGTAAATTAGGAGCGCGCTTAGACGCTGACGACGAGGAACGAGATAATTTCATATGCGGCTGCAAGCTACGACTATGCTGCAAACTACTATAAATGGCTAGTACTGTATAGGGAGAACA
The DNA here is from genome assembly GCA_038521595.1 of Cyanobacteria bacterium J06627_28. Lineage (GTDB taxonomy): Bacteria > Cyanobacteriota > Cyanobacteriia > Phormidesmidales > Phormidesmidaceae > Phormidesmis. The sequence continues at coordinate 8,358 of JBCBKQ010000116.1, forward strand.
CTTATCTTGGTAACGTCAGTGCCCTCACCAAATAACCAATCAATCGCTACAAGCTCCGCCACCACAGGGACACCGAGTGGGCTGCTCAATAAATCCACCACCGAAGACATTTCTCCAGAGGCTCGCAAAGTTCTCAACGAGCTGAGCCCTGAAGTGCTGGCTCAAACCCTATCAGAAAAGCTGACAATTTCTGCAACCGACTGGCATAGGCTCAGCTCAAACCGTAATATCCGTGCCCGAGAACAGGCCGCCGCCGCTCTTGTATACGTGCTCAAAGGAAACTCAACAGAAGCAATTCCTAGACTGCAGCAGGCAATCGGCTGGCTAGACAAAACCCTAAAAGCGCCCCCCTGCCCTACCCATGGAGAGAAAAAACGTTAACTTCGCTCGCCTAACCCTGCAAATCTATCCCTGCAAATCTAACCCTGCAAATTTAACCTTGCAAACCTAACCTTGCAAACCTTGCAAAGAAATAGCCGACCACCGACGCCACCAAGACTCAATCAACCTCAAGAAGTAAACAGGACTGATAACACTAAAAGAGGGTAAGGGCTTCACCTGCTTTGCTAAGTGAATCTCTTTGCCATCATTACTCCACTGCACTTCATCGAATACCTGATGAAGAATGTATAGGCCGCGACCGTTTTCGCCCACAAAAGGGCTATCTACGCAGGGACAAGGGCAAGCCAATGGCTCGTCAAACCCATCGCCTTGGTCAGTCACAATCCACCAGTAGTAGCTACCGGCCTTGGCATAGCGCACAGAGACCTTTTTCTGCGGATCGAGGTGATTGCCGTGCTTAGCCGCATTGACTAACGCCTCCTGCAAACCTAGCCGCAGCTCATCGTGAAGCAAATCAGGTGTAGGCGCTAAAAGCTCATCTAATATAGGGCACAAATATAGAGTTGACGCAAAGCTAATGCTCTCCCACTGGCTGACAGATGGCTCGAGCAATGCAGATTTTGCAACGGAGGTTTTTCCAGAAAATGGTGCAGCGTAAGGCACTTAAGCTACTCCCCAAATAAACTCGACAAGGCTACGCCTATGCAAAATGCTAATTCCAACGGCAAGAACGAATCCATTCGTGCAGAGAGCACTTAACACGCGTAGTTAAGATGTTCGTAGTTAAAGACTGTAAAGAATTAAACGAAACAGGTTTTAAGAACAGCAGCAAACTGCTTCTTTTAAGTTAAGGGTTTTTGATATGTTCCTAGTCTATCAGAACATTTAATGAGACACCTTTAGTGTAAAAAATATTGACTCTCAGTAATGTTTGGGAGACAACAAAAAACCAACAATAAAAATGTTGATCGTTATCACAGACATTCCCTTTACCCCGTGCCTAAAGCGGTAGCTGACGTTAAGAATTAAATCCATCAATTTCTTTGAAATCGAGAGTCAGTCACCTTTTCATCGATCCTTCACACCGTTAGGGAAGAATTTGTAGAAAGCGTTCCCCTCGCAGAAACAGTATCGAAAATCTACGGCCATTAACACAATAAAGAGAGCGCAACCTTCAAACATTTCTTTGTTTTTCTAAGTGAAAAGACTCGAATTCAATCCGTTGCTTGTAACGATGTTCTCTAGCAGCTCAAATGAGCCACGGAGCAAAAAAGGATGAAATCTCGTTTTTTTGTTTCCTAGAGCACATTTAACAGTCACGATTGTCAGCAAATAACGAATTTTTCATCCGGACATTTTTACAAAAGTTAGGTAGAGACACGGTTGAGTATTGGCTACATTTTGCAGACATTTTCCAACAAAAAACAGCAGTGGCAAATCAGAACAAACAATGTAAAGAATTGTTTCAAGCCTGAGTGTTCTCTCTTTTGAATTGGAGATGAACATATTACTTTCCCAGAAAATACGGTTGACATCAGGAAATATTTGCAAGCGTAATGCCTCATCTTTAAACATGTGAGCCAGAAACATGTGAGCCAGCCACTTTTAACAAAATGGCTGGCTCACTGCCGATTACCTAAACTAAATTAATTGGCTGTTACGTTAGGGCTATTGCGTTAGGACGATTGCGTTAGAACGATTACATTAGGTGGCGTTTTGCCGTTTCGGCGACAATGTCTGTCTCGTCTTTGGCCAGTGTCTGTAGTGTATTCATCGCATCTGTCTGCTGGGCGTAGTGGCCTAGTGCTTGAGCAATACGATGGCGCACCTGCCAGTCATCGTCGGTGGCATAGGGCAGCAGCAGTGGAACAGCGCGTTCGTCTTTTAGCTCACCTAGCGCACCAATCGCCGCCACAGAGACCAGTGAGTTATCAGAGTGCAACGCACTCTGCAATAGGTCAAACGCCTTGGTATCGCCCATTTCACCCAGGCAAGCTACGACGCTCATCTGCACGAGCCATTCTGGTGTGCTGTCGTACAGCGCCTTTAAATCATCTAGCGCGGCTGTAAGCTTGAGTGCACCTAGAGAATCTGCGGCGGCGGCCTGTACGTCCGGCTCTGAATCGCCTAGGGCCGCTTTTAACAGGGTTAGGGCCGCTGATTTATCCTGCTCTCCCAATGTAGAAACCTGACTCACCGCAGCATAGCGAACGCGGGTGTTTGAGTCCTGGCACAGGGGCTGAATCAAGGTAAATGCCAAAGCAGGATCAAGGGTGCGCAGTAGGTTTACGCCTTTGATGCGATCGCCAAAATTTTCGGAATTGAGCATCCCGCGAATATGATCGGGGCTGTGGTCAGGCGCTGGAGCAGCAGAAGATGAGGCCATGGGGCAAAAATGGAGGTAAATGGTATCGTTAGCAACCTTTTAAGCATAGCGGGAAGATACAGGTCTACGCCTGCACTCACAAACAAGGCGGTGTCATGAACGTATTAGTCGATGCGGTGTTGCCCATTGCCCTAGTCGCCTTATCAGGAGTTTGCTTAGGCAAAGCCTTCAGGATTGATCTCAGTACCCTGGCAAAAATCAGTATTTACGCCCTGCTGCCAGCATTGGTGATCACTGGGGTGTATGACAGTAGCCTGGGGCTTGGGGTAACCCTTCGGATTTTGCTGGTTTTTTTGCTGAATTGCGCAGTGCTGTACAGCATTGCGATCGCCTGCGGACACCGGCTCAAGCTACCCGCAGACGTGCGCAAAAGCCTAGTCGCCACAACGCTACTGGCCAATACTGGCAATATCGGTCTGCCGTTTGTGCTGTTTTCAGTAGGCGAGGCAGGTCTGGCCAGGGCCATTGTATATCTGGTGATTTCGGCGCTTTTTCTAGCAGGATTTGGCCCAGTGTTCTTAAAAGGTGAAGGGCTCAAAGTCGGCCTCAAAGTAACGCTAACGCTGCCTGTCCTGTGGGCAACGCTGGGCGGTTTGGCCCTGCAGGTATTTGCACTACAGGTGCCCACAGCGATAGACCGCGCCCTGAGCCTAATGGGTGAGGCCGCGATCCCGATTGCGCTGCTAACCTTAGGCATTCAGCTATCACAGATTCGCTTTCATGTTGGGCTCTACGAATTGTTGGCAGCTGGGTTACGGCTAGGGGTTTCACCGATTACGGCCTACGGCATCGGGCGGGTAGTTGGGCTAGAAGGAATTGATTTGACCGTCGTTGTCTTGCAGTCGGCAATGCCTGTGGCCGTCAATACGCTGATTTGGGTGACTGAGTTTGGAGGCGATACGGTGCGGGTGGCCAGATCGATTGTCGTCACGACGCTGTTGAGCTTTGTCAGCCTGCCAACTGTACTTTGGCTAATCACACAAGCTACTCACTAACGCTGACGCTCTCGCAGGGAGCAGCCACAATCTGCTCACCCGTTTGGTATACGTACAGGCCAATATTGCCGCTGTAGTCTGCGATCGCGTACTCGTAGTACTCACCGCCCTCTTCTTGGCTAAAGGCATAGCGAATCCCGTCGGTAGGATCCTTAACAATCAGAGGATGGTTGAGATTAGGATCCAAATCGTCATACACAATGTCGTTGGCTAGCGTTAGTCCCTGCGCGCTGTATTCTATAGCGTCTTCTTCGGGGCGACTGAGGCTGACTTCGTAGAGGCCGTCACCACACTGGTAAGAGGCTTCCCAGCCAATATCAGGAATCTGACTATAAAAGGCCTCGCTAGTGGGGGTGTAGCTTTGTTGGAAGGGCGGTTCTGGAATGTCTTCTCTACCGTCAACACAGCTGTCGGAGACGCCGTCCCCATCAAAATCAATGCGGGAGTCATTGCTGAGGCCATCACCATCACAATCTATCGCAGGCCCGATGTACTCACCCTGTAAGCTTTCTGTTTTACTGCGGACATCGGATTGACTACGGATGGCTACCTGAGCACTCTCTCGTACTTTCTCTACGTCCGTCGCTAGCTGTCTCGGGGTTGGCTCTACAGAGGGCTCTACAGAAGGCTTTATGACACCATTAGCCGTTAGTAACACGGCCAATACCAAAAAATTAGAACAGAGTTTTAGCGGGGCTTCTGGGTGCATTATCTTTCGGGGATGCGCAGGGGGGTGCTAGCAAGACCCTAACATCGTATTTTTTTGATGTTTGGGGTAGGGTGGTCACCTTCATAACTGTACATTCTCAGCTGACCAAATTTCTACAGGGCTCTTATTCACCATGACAGCCACATCACTCTGCTTTGGCCAGGGGAAAGGCAGCCGTAGACAAACCACTAGAAGCGTCTGGAGACAACATGCTCGTAGCCGTAGCCGGAAAAGTATCTAGACTCCATGGGGCCGTTGCACAGGGCATAAACTGATGACAATGGGGACAATACCAGCGCAGCTGAGCGTGAAAAATATGACGGAGTAAACTGCGATCGCAACAAAGACAGTGACGCATACAAACATATCTCCTAACGACAAAACCTAATAGCTCAAAGCCAGACAGCCATGTTCTCTTTTTCTTGGCTAAACATCTGCTGTATAAAACTGCTATACAAAAACAGTAAAACAACAATATGAGGAAAGTATGTCGACAAGTAGCCAGCAAGTGGCCAGTCACGGATTGAACAACAGGCTTAAGCCCTAAACAACAGTCTCTTTCCAGCTGAGAAAACCAGAAATTTGGCTAGATAGCGTCGTCGGATCAAAGGGCTTGTGAATGACGCCCTGAGCCCCCAACTGATAAAACTGCTTGAGATCTATCGCTTGAGACTTAGCCGTCAAAAATATCACGGGAATGTCTTTTGTAGAGACATCAGACTTCAAGGCTTTGAGTGTGGCCAACCCGTCCATATCAGGCATCATCACATCTAACAAAATCGCGTCGGGCAGATGTGCTTTTGCCTGTGCAATCCCTTCGCGGCCAGAGTTAGCAGTCGAGACTTCCCAGTCTTCTACAAGCGTGATACCAATACGAGCCACGGTTTGAATATCACTCTCGTCGTCAATCATTAGGATCTTTTTGCTGGTCACAAAACGACTCTCACATTACGCATTAAACATTACAAATGGAATATCACATCTTGAATATCGCACCTTGAAGACCACACATTGAATACCACACCTCAAATATCACAGAATCTGCCGGTTTGCGGCTGCATCAGTAGACGATGGCAGCGCTGTATAGTCGGGCGAAAAAAGATGGTTGGAATGAGCGTCAGACGGCGTATTTGAAAGGGCGTCAGCAGATATTGACTCAGTAGATAATGATTCAGCAGATAATGGCTCAGCAGATACTGGCTCCCTAGAATCAGAAGGCTTAGGCAAGGTAAAGAAAAAGGTACTGCCTACGCCATGGATACTTTTGACCCAAATCCGCCCCTGGTGCTGTTGAATAATTTCTCGGCAAATGGCAAGACCCAGGCCTGTACCGCCTCGCTCACGGGCATCGGAGGTATCCACCTGCTGAAACCGTTCAAATATGGTCTCTAACTTGTCGCTGGGAATGCCTCGGCCAGAATCGCTGATAGAAAACTCAACTTTGTTGTCTTGCGATCGCGCTTTCATCCACACAATCGAACCCGTCGGTGAAAACTTAATGGCATTGCTCAACAGATTGGTCAGCGCCTGCATCGCCTGATCGGGGTCGGCCCATGCCGCCAAACGAGGCGATTCTGCAGGGGGCTCTGACACCTTTATACACAGCTGTATGCCATGGTCATTGGCCATGGCCTGCATCGCTTCGGCAGCGCTTTGCAATAAATCGGGCACATCACAGGCGACCGGCGACAGCTGTACTCGCCCTGACCCCATCCGCTCCAAGTCGAGCACATCGTTCAGCAGCCTAGTCAACCGCTCTGTATTTTTAAGCGCAATCTCTACCAGCTCTGTGCCCTGCTCGTTTAAAGTGCCTAGCCGCCCCGTCGCCAACAGCTTTAATGAGCCATGGACAGAGGTCAACGGCGTGCGTAGCTCATGACTAACCACCGACACAAACTCATCTTTCATCCGCTCGGCAGCCTTGCGATCGCTAATATCGCTCACCAGGCTAAACAGCCCTCTCACTCGGCCCTCATGCATATCTGGCATGTAGCTAATGCTGGCCCATAGCCGCTCACCGCTGCTTTTCACCATCTCGGCTTCATAGGTTACCGGCTCACCTGTCAGTGCCTGCTCTAGATGGGGCAGCATCTGCCGATACACCTCGAAAGAGACAATATCGCTCACCCGCCGCCCCTTTATCTGCTGATAGGGAATCTCGTACCACGTTTCGTAGGCGTAGTTATTAAACCGATAGCAGTGGCGAGTATCGATGTACGACACCAAGGCAGGCAGGGCATTGGTCACCAGCCGCAGCTGTTTTTCGCTGTGGCGCAGGGCGCTTTCTGTACGCCAGTGCTCTTCCATTTCTCGGCGAAGCTGCTGGTTTGTCTCAGTGAGTTTGGCGGTGCGCTCTTCGACCAAATCTTCTAAGCGATCTAGCAGTTCAGCATGGTTAATCGCGACCCCAATCTGATTGGCCAGCTGCTGCATCAGATCAATTTCTAACGGGCTCCATCGCCGCGCCTCGGTGCACTGATGCGCAATCAACAATCCCCAAAAGTGATCCACCCGCTCTGCCGACTCTGCCGACTCTGCCGATTCCGCTGACTCTGCCGATGCTGCCGATTTTCCAGAAGCACCATCAACAGTCAATCCTGTCTGAAGCGCCTCATGGGTGGGCGCTGCCTTACCATCGGGCGGATCGCAGGTCAAAATCGGCACGGCCAGCTCGGACTTGACCGCAAAGCTGTTCAAAATTTCGACAATATCGGGCGCAGCCCCCCGGCCACCTACCGTATCTAAAACAGAAACCGACTGCCTGCGATAGTGATCAATGTAGCGCAGCTGCAATAGAGGATTGTCTGGCCATGGGCGCTGCAATATGCTCTCCGCAGGCCCCTGCGCGATCGCAGACATAGACTCTGCCGCTAGCTGCACCGGAGAGAGAGAACGAGCAGACGACGCCATGTCTTGGTCTCGCGGCGCTTTTAAAATAAAAACGCGATCGCACCCCAGCAACCCGTGCACTTCATTCACCGTTGTCTGCAAAATGTCATCTAGCTCTAGCGACTGACGAATCTTTTGCGTCAGCTCAGCCAGCAAATGACTCTGCCGATGCTGCCCCTCTAGCTGCCGCCGACTCCGGCGCTGCTCAGTCACCTCCATCCCAGAGGCAATAATAAAATCCACCCGGCCCAGTCGATTGGGCAGCACAGTGTTTGACCAGGCAATCACATGGGGTTGGCCCCCTTTATCTATCCAGGTGCTTTCGTAGTAGGCGTTGGTCTGCCCGGCCCGCAGCTGATTAAAAAGGCCCTGCATAGCGACTCGCTCTTCATCTACGAGCAAAAAATCCCAAACGCAGTGGCCTTGCACTTCTTGTTCAACATATCCGGTGGTTGATTCACAGGCCCGGTTAAATCGTTGAATTTTTCCCTGCCGGTTAAAAACAACAATTAAGCTGCCCGCCGCATCCAGCAGTCTGTCCGTGTCGAGGACCGCTTCTGCCAGATTTTCTGCAGCATGGGCAGGTAGATTTGAAAACTCACCGGAAGGCATAGGCAGCTTATTTTTTGGCGAGAGTAGGTGAGAGGAAGCGTCAAATTAGAAGCGTCAAATTAGAAGCGTCAAGCAAATAGGATGAAGTAAATAGGGTCAAGTAAATATATGAAAGCGCAGAAGGCAAACGGTGCCAATAAACGTTCTTTCTCCCTCAAGACTACCGCAGCTTGTCTTTTTTGAGCGGTGAAGAGATTTGAGCCTCAAATCTTGTAAAACGCCCTGCGCTCCAGTTAGCCAAGATCACAGCCTCATAGAGGGCTCAAACAGTATTCTCTGCTACCGCAATTTTTCAAATTTGTTTCTGGGCAGACGCGTTTTGATTTGTTGTCTGATATCGTTTTTAGATTTGGCTCCCTGTAAAGGGTAAAGCCCATTTTTAGACAAAATCAGCCGGTCAGTTTGGGGTTGAATTAAACGGTTCTGGCTACTAACTAAACAAGACATCTAAACAATTTGTTCAGCGTTTGTTTGGCGCTTGCCAAACCCTTTTATTCGTTTGTTTCTATGGATTTAAGTTAGCACGAACGGCTGACCTGATCCCCAGTTTGTTTACTCAAGTTAACGTTAGATTATGGGCAGGTTATGACGTCTTTTTTATCGGTAAAAAGACTATTGACACAGTCGGCTGAGCGCCAGCCGAGCTGCGCCGACGGTCCCGGCCTGGTTGCCCAATGCCGCCGTGCGGATTTGTAGGCCACGTCGGTAGTGGGGGCGAATGCGCTGATGGATTTCGGCCTCGGTGGCGGGCAGAAACCAGGGAGCCGCTGCGCTGATGCCTCCGCCAATGATCACCGCTTCGGGGTTGAGAATGTAGAGCGCGCTGACTAAGCCGATGCCGAGTCGCTGACCGTAGCGCTGCCAGAATGCGATCGCACCGTCATCGCCCGCCTCTGCCTTGGCCATCAGCGTCGCCGGATCCATCCCCATTTCTCGCTGCACGGCCCCGATCGACACATACTGTTCAAGCGAACCGCTATTCCCGCTATTACAGGGGGGACCGTCCGGGTTCACCGTCACCAACCCCAGCTCTCCGCCCGCGCCATCATGTCCGGTAAACAGCTC
>JBCBKQ010000117.1:0-17278 GCA_038521595.1 Cyanobacteria bacterium J06627_28
CTCCAGATACGGCAAACACGCCCAGGTTTATTGGCGTGCTCGAGGCTGAGTCGGCTGAGACGTTAACGTAATCCATGTCTATCGGCTTGGCTAAGCAAAAAAAGCTCGCTTAGGTATACATGTTTCAGATTTCCCATTCCTTAAGTAGAAGCTTGTATCTGCGGCGGATAGAGGCCCATCTACGAGACGAGGGCACTCCGTAAAAACATTGACTTGCTCGCCGGCCTGTCAAAAAACAAGCAGAACCAACCAAACAGAACCAACCAAACAGAACCAACCAAACAGAACCAACCAAACAGAACCAACCAAACAGAACCAACCAAGCAGAACCAACCGAGCAGAATTGAGATGCTTCAAGTGTCACTCTTTCCACAGTTGCCCGCAGTTGCCCGCAGTCGCCCGCAGTTACCCACAGTTGTCCACAGTTGTGGAAAAAGCCTGTGGAAAACCTTGTGGAAAACTTTTCTAAGCCGCTAAAACACAGATCTTTTAATGAAAGATTAATGTTCTTCGTTTATCAGAGTCAGGTTGTGGTAGTAAGCTGAACCCCTTTGCATATGAGGGTTTGTGCAGTTCTTAGAGCGTCCGTGAAAACACCCAAGTAGATACACTTAGGTGTTTTCCACAGATCAGGACGTTTTTAGAAAAACTTTGTCAGCCTGTGGATAACTCGCGATCGCGCGACAAACTTTTTTCAAAAAACGGGATGAATAGAGGCTTCAGAACGGAAAAGGCCCATCTATAAAATGGCTCAACTCACGGCAAAAAGCTGCCGAAGGAGGCCACCTTTTCCACCTGCTCCAGCGATGAGCTGATGCAATAGCTCATACTGCCAGCGGTATAAAAAGCTCTCTCCATGGGCGGCTATATTACGGAGCTTACTGATTTGATCTAGGCTAGAGGCTGCCTGACGCCCCTTTGTACCAAAGCAGGCTGCCATCGGATGCTCCCACTGGTCAAAGAACTGGGTTAGTAAGGTGCGATCGCGCCCCGATAGCCGTCCTCTGCCCTGCACTTTTACCATAGCTACGCCATTTTCAGGCTTGACCCGCTCAGACAGCTGCCCCGACTGAAAAGAGCGCCACTGATCCGCTAGCAGTGGCGGCAGCATCCCTAAGGTGTACTTGCGGCCCGGGCTCAGAGCAATGCCGCCAATTTCTGTGACGCCCTGCGATCGCAAGTAATCTGCCAAATCCGTAAAGAAAGGCATCAACACCTCTCGCTCTACCGCAAAGCTAAGACGAATGCCTGCCTCAGAGTAGTCTGCAATATTGGCATCGGTGCCGCTGGTATGGATCAGACAGTCATTTTTGTAGGCTGCCTGCAGGTCCTTTTGACTCGCACTCTGCAGGCAAAACCAAACGCTATCGCCAATAGCCGTGCGGACCTGCTGCTTGATATCGGCAGTGGTAGGCAGTGGCACGCTGTTGACCTGCACCTGCAGCTGTTCGATGTGAGCCTCTTGCCCTTGAATGGTCGATTCTTGCACCTGCATTTCTGTCTGCAGCACGGCCAGCTGCGTTTGCTGCTCTGCCGAGAGCTGAGTGATCTTCTCTTCTAGCAGCGCCATTTGTGCCTTGAGCGTACGAATCTGCCCATCCTTTTCACTGATTAATTCTTCTTGCTTAATCAGCAGCTTCGTTTTTTGCTTTATTTCTAAGGCGCTCAGCCCCGCCCGAATCAGGTTAAAGTAGCGCAGCTCGGCAATGTCCACTGGCTGAGGACTCTCCCCGGGCAAGTACAAAAAGCCCTCACGCCGGCTCATCTGCACTACGAGTAAATGTCCCTCTGCGTTTTCTACCGTGAGCTGACGTTCCCCATCCGCATTTTCTAAGGTGCCTCTGTATCGCCGCTTGCTGTGGTAAAACTCCACATGCAGTGAGGCTGCGGCTTTTGATGCTGGATCTGTGGCTTGTTTTGCGGCGGGTAGTGGACTTTCAGGCGATGGGGTCGTAGATAAAGGTGAATTGGGTGTGGGTTCGAGAGTGCTTGTATTTTCAGTGTTTGTATTTTCAGTTTCTGTATTTTCAGTTTCTGTTTTTTCAGTTTCTATCTCGTCATTCGCAGACACCGATTCTGCGATGCTTGCGGCAGCGTCTTGATGAATCGGGGGTAGCTCTAAAGTAGGGCTACTTTTAGGCACGGTGCTGCCGTTGATCTCTTGCTGAAGCGCACGGGCAATTTCTCGCGCAGCCTGATTGGGTGCTAGCGATTTAGCTGCGACGGGTGCCGTCACGGCCTTGCTGACAGATGACGGTGGCTGATTAAGTGGCTGATTGAATCTTGCAGGGAGTGTTTCTGACCAGGGCTGAATCCCTGCATCTGGGTTTGCAATAGGTTTGGCCGGGCGCACGCCGACTAGCTCTATTTCAACGGTGCGTTTGCCTTTCCACTCGTTAAGGCGAATTTTGTAGGCGATGTCTATGTCTCTAGGCAATGGATGATACATGCCCCAACGCCATGCGATCGCCTTAATCACCGTTTTCTCGCCGCTATCCGAATCCGACTGTGCCAGCGTCAGCTTTAAGTGGTCGCTACTTTTTCCAATCACTTTTTGCTCAACCACAGCAGCATTTGCCGTCCAAAAAATAGGCTCAGGGTTTTCGATGCCGCAGGGATGAATTTTATCAATTTGGTTGTATAGATCTAGAGTCACTTCTGACAGCTGTGCCTGTACATCTGCGGTGACGAGCGACTTTAAATGCTCTGGCTGTAAATGCTTGCAGGCAAACGTGCTCAGCCGAGACTTCACCTGCCGCAGCTTATTTGCCTGAAAAGAAAAGCCACCTGCTGCCCGATGCCCGCCGTGCTTATCGAGCAGATCATCACAAAATTGCAGCGCTTCAAATACGTTGAACTCTGGGATGCTGCGCGCCGAGCCGCGAATCTCCTTTTTTCCTTTGTCCTCATAGGTGCCAATGAAAACAGGTACACCGTAGCGCTCTACTAGCCGTGAGGCCACAATGCCAATGACACCGTGATGCCACTCCGGCTGCACCACGACCAGCACCCGTTCCTTTTGGAGATCTAGCAGGCCCGATTCCATCTGCGCTTCGCACCATTCCACCGCCTGGGTTTCAATGATTTCGCACATCTGGCGGCGCAGCTTATTGGCCTCTTCGCACTGCATGGCCCGCTGCAGGGCCACACCCACATCGTCTGAGGTGAGCAGGTCTATCACAATTTGCGGATCGGCAATTCGCCCCACCGCGTTGATGCGCGGCCCTAGGCGAAAGCCAATGGCTTCGGGCTTCATATCTGTCTCTTCGCTCAGCCCCGCTACTTCGATCAGCGCCTGCACGCCAGGAATGCGCGACTTGGGTAAAAGCTTGAGACCTCGTTTAACCCATCGGCGGTTTACGCCTGTGAGCGGCGCAAGGTCGGCAATGGTTCCCAGGGTAAAGAGTGCCAGCAACGTTGCGGTGAGGTCTTGGGTTTTGTCCATGCGCTGCGCTAGGCACACAGCCAAAATATAGGCGACCCCGACCCCTGCGACGCCTCTATAGGGCGAGGTTTCTTGAATGAGCTTGGGGTTGAGAATGGCGTTGGCCGGTGGAATTGTTTCCGGCACGTCGTGGTGGTCAGTCAGAATGACGGTTATGCCCAGCTCACGGGCATAGGCTATGGGCTCGTAGGCTGCGATGCCATTGTCAACGGTGAGAATAATGCGACCGCCTACCGTGTGAAAGTCTTCAACGATGCGCTTGTTGATGCCGTAGCCTTCGGCCATGCGGCTGGGGATGGCGTAGTTGACCTGGGCGCCGAGGTATCTGAGCGATCGCATCAAAAGCGCCGTACTGGTCATGCCATCGGCGTCGTAGTCGCCGCAAATCAGAATCTTCTCCTGATTTTCAATGGCGGCCACCAGTAAATCTAGGCTTTTTACTAGGTCTGGAAATTCATCGAGCGGTGAGGGCAGCAGCAGCGTCTCCGGATCTAAAAATTCCCAAGCCTGCTCCGGCGTGTAGATGCCACGGTTTATCAGCACCTGTGCCAGCAGCGGCGACAGCGCAGTCGCATCGGCAATGTGCTTTGCCTGGGATTTTTGCGCAGGAAAAATTTGCCACCGCTGCTGTGGAACCTTTCGCTCATTCGCCAGGCGAGGGGCGCCAACCGCTGTGGCAGTGGTCGTTTCACTATTTGTGGCGCTGGCAGTGGCGCTATCTGTCTTCTGGATAGGCTTATCGGGCACGTTACATCAGCTCAGGTCGTCGATTCGAGATCGATAGTCGCTTCACAGCACTATAGCTTTTGTCGAGTTAGTTAGGACATTAGCGATTCTCCTCGGAGAGGCTACGCCAACGCTGAAAGCGTCTAGTATCAACAGCTAACTCGACTAGCCAAGTAAAAATGCATCCTTACTTGGCTACATAACCCTGACTTCACCGATTAAAACACTTCTTATCAAGTAACAAAGGCTATCGTTGTGGCGTCATGAGCGCAGTGCAATGCGACAAGCCAGCAGCTGATTCTCTTCAGCTGCTGGCTATAGTTCGTTTGATCTAATGATAGACGATCCTTTCAGCTCAATACACTAAAACGCGGCCATCGTTTGAGACATGTACAGCGCGATCGCTCTGGTGTCCGCTCGGCAATAGTTCAATCTGTAGGGTGTCACTATCTGGTCGATGCAGCACCGCATTGACCGCCTGATTGTTTTCATCCCAAAACACCAGCGACATATCGTCGTCTACCCCTACCAGCGTTTCAATGGCAAAGTTGCTCTGGGGTCTGAGCCAGTGCATATCAATATCAAGCACCCGCTCTAAATTGATCAAACCGTTTGTTTTGTTGACAAACTCGATGGTGAGCGGTTGCCCGGGCATAAACCGAATCTGATTGGACTCGCACTGATAGGTGCAAGGCCCATTGGCTTTGGCGGGCTGTGATAGGTGGCTACTCAGCGGCAAGCCGACCAGCATCATAGTGCCTATGCAAAGGGGCAACGTGCGAGATAGACGACTCGTGAGGCAGTTCGCAAATCGGCGAGATGACAGCGTTAGCATAGGGATCATGTCCTGCGGGTGGTTACTTATATGATTCCCGCTAGCGGTATTGTGCCCGTCCGTTATATTTCCTAGTTGATGGCTGCCGGTGAGCCTAGGACCAGGCAGCGCTTCCGAAGATCTGCGCTATCTAGACTGCGCTGAGACCTTTGTCGTTGTCGCTAGATTGATTGATGCGATCGCGTTACAAACCACGCCAGACACGTCCAATGTCTACCGGCGTACCTTTCCCTGTAGGGTTACGAAAGAACGTTAATTTCACTGGTTGGTTGGTGAACACTGCATACAGATCCATCTGCTGAAATCAAAGGTGGGTTAGCGTTTCTTTTGTGAGTGATCTTTTCCATGGCAAATGGCGTTTACATTCTGGCAAATGATGTTGTCTTTGATCAGCTTATTGCGCTGCTCAACAGTCTAGAAGCCAATGCTGGTAAAGATTTGCCCATATGTGTCATCCCCTACGATGACAATACGCAGCGCTCTAGAAAGGCCACTCAAGACTATACGCAGGTGCAGTGGTTTGACGATAGCGACCTCATTGGCAAATGGGAAAATTTTGCCCAACAAATATGGCAGGCTCACCCCACTGCCTTTGACATATGGCGATCTCGGGGCGTAGAAGGCGTAAATCGCATGGGTATGCATCGGCGTTTTTGCTGCTTTGATGGCCCCTTTGAGAAGTTTATCTATTTGGATGCCGATATCTTGGCATTAAACAGCTTAGACCTATTTTTTGAGCGCTTAGATAGTCACGATTTTGTGACCTATGACTTTCAATACAAAGATCTCAGCCATGTCTTTGATGTGACCTCTGATCGGTCAGAAAACGTGTTTGGGCGCGATCGCCTAAGTGCAGAAATATTCTGTGCTGGTCTTTTTGCCTCCAAAAAAGGCACGTTTACAGACCCCATGCTCGAGCATTTGCTAGCAAGCCTCAAAGAGGGCGATGCTGAGATGCTCTACTTCAATGGGCCAGATCAGTCAATTTTGAACTACATGGTCATGAAGTCGGGCATACCGGCCATGAATCTGAGTCGCACTTTACCCAAAGAAGAGCGGACAGGCTGCTGTGTGACCTCGCCCCACTTTACCGAAGAAAACCATCTGCTATTTGATCGGCAAAAGCAGCTAACCTATCTCCACTACATTGGCATTAGCGCTAAGTTCTTTGAGCAGGTTTGCGCTGGGAAAAATATTCTCTTTCCCTATCGCGATTTGTTTCTTTACTATCGCTACTTGCGCAGCGGACAGGTGCCCGAGCTGATGGGGCAGCCCATTGCTTACGATTATTCTTCACTCTCGCGTCGTCAGCAATGGACAAAAAAGGCCCGTCAGCTGTTGGACTCGCTGCATCTTTCCGCTAAGCGCTAATGCGGCATAGCAGAATTTCACCGTTTAATATGACATTTCGTCTAACGTGATGGCTCAGTTTAATGTGATGGCTCTGTTTAATGTGATGGCTCCGTGTCGTATGAGACCGCCTCTTTACCAAGGCAAACGGCTGCCGTCCCACGAGAAAAATTCGCCGCTATCCGCTTGAGTTACGTTAGAGAGTACGCTCAGAAGCTGAGAGACCGTGCGCTCGGTTGAAAAAAGCTTTTCAGGCGGAACGCCACGTTGAAAAGGCTTGGAAAGCTGCGTATCTGTCGTGCCAGGATGCAGCATGATAATCGCCGTCTTAGGACTGCGGCGACGGTATTCGATTGAGGCCGTCTTGAGAAACATATTGAGTGCGGCCTTTGAGGCCCGGTAGCCATACCAGCCACCAATTCGATTGTCTTCGATGCTGCCAATTTTGGCAGAGAGTGTAGCGAGCAGGCTAGGGTCTGAATGTTTGAGTAGTGGCAATAAATGCTTGGCTAGTAGCGCTGGACCAATGCTATTCACCTGAAAGTAGGTCAGCAAGTTTTCTGAGTTGAGCTGGCGAAGGGCTTTTTCAGGTTGTTGTTTCTGGCTGTGTAGTAGCCCAACACAATTTATAACAATGTGTAGCTGCGGCGCAGTTGACTGCACAGTGGCTAGTCCTGTTTCTATTTGAGGTTCGTCTGTAAGGTCTATCTCTACTGTCTGTAAGCGTCCTGCCGACTGTGCTGCCAAGGCAAATAGCTCAGTGGCTGTGCGCTGTGAGCGGTAGGTGCCAAAAACATGTGCGATGCGACTGTCTTGCAGCAGCTGCCGGACAAACTCTAGCCCAATGCCCTGAGACGCGCCGACGACTAAAGCATTTGCAGTCGTGAGTGAAGGAAGTAGCATAGGCAATCGAGCTGTCGCAATAACGACGCCTGTCAATGACGTCGCACATCAGAAGAAAGAACCGTTTGAGCCTAACACTTCAGCGTTTAATTTTCAGCGTTTAGTTTTCGGTGTTGAACTTTCAGCGTTTAAGTCTCAGCGTTTAAGTCTCAGCCGCGCCGATTGGATTGTGTTGTCTATTCTAGTCTGCCGCTGAGACTATGCTAGATGGCGTTAGCGGTTAGCCTTTTGTATTCCTTCTCGGCGGCTCTGTGCTTTTGGATGGCTTCTTCTAGCTGTTGCTGCTGGGCGCGAATAATAGCCTGCTGCGCTTCTATCTGAAGGAACTGTTGACGAATGCGCAGTTGATTTTTTACCCGTGCGAGGACTTCGGTGGGGTGAAAAGGTTTGTTTATGTAGTCTGCTGCGCCGACTTCAAAGGCTCTAATCTTGTCGAAGGTCAGATCTATCGCACTTAAAAAAACAACAGGAATATCTCTGGTGTCTACATTGGACTTGAGCTGTTCACAGACAGTGTAGCCGTCCATGTCTGGCATCATGATATCTAGCAAAATCAAATCTGGCTGAAAGCGAGGAACATTGCTCAGTGCCATGGCACCGTCTGGTGCTTTGCGCACGTCGTAGCCCTGCTCCAGTAAAAGGCTGGACAGCAGCCTCAGGTTTTCTAACAGATCGTCAACGACCAAGATTTTGGCGGGTTGTTCTGTTGGTGTTGTGATATCTGTCCTATAAAGAGATTGCTCAGAAAGAGATCGGTCAGAAAGAGATTGGTCAGAAAGAGCGCGCGCCATAGCCTATGCGGTCTGAAGTAAAGGACTGTGATTAGCATTCCCGATTTCGACTTTTCTTGATACTTATACCGTATGCCCTGTAATGGGTTCAGTGAATATCCATAAAAAATCAATGGTTGTTGATGGTTATGGTCTGGGCAATCTGCTATGTAAGGGCTTGAGAGAAAGCTCTATGCCTATTCCTGAGGAACGTCGCTTGTGAATATTTTATTGGTTGAAGATGACTATCTGCTGGGCCGCAGCATGGCGCGGCTGCTAGAAAAGTCGGGAGAGCATCGGGTGCGGCTTACCCACAAGGCTGCGGATATCTTTAAATATTGTCAGGGCGGCGTTGTTGATGTGGTCATTATGGATGTTAATTTGCCGGGCACGTTTTGGCAAAACGAAGAGGTCACGGGCGTAGATTTGTCTCGTCGCTTAAAGTCTGAGCCCGATACGTCTCATATTCCGGTAGTGCTGCTCAGTGCCCATGGGATGGATGCTGATAAAGGCCATCTACTGGCCGATTCGCTAGCTGACTTTGTATGTCCAAAGCCCATTTCAGATGCAGATAGCTTTTTGGCGCTGCTCTATCAGCTGACGGCGGGGCGTCATTTATTTCAGGGCTTCACGGCTTCTGCTTCTTGAAGGACTGCCAATAGTTTGTTGTAGGTGAGGTTTTTGACTTGTCTGGTAATTGCCTGAGCCAATGGCTGGTGCTCGGGCGTGAGCTGGGCCACCAGCTCTAAAATGCGACGGTCATCCAGATCAAGGGTGGCCTGAGTAAGGTCATATTGCCACTCGGGGCTGGTGCCTTCGAGCAGTATGGCGCTCAGCGTTGGGGGGGTGATGGCTCGCTGTTGTTTTAGAGACTGTTCTAACTTTTCTGTTGTTTCGTATTGATATTCTACGCCTAGGTGCCGATGCATTTTGGCAAAGATTTCTTTGGCCTGGATGGGCTTGCTGACAAAGTCATCGCAGCCGCTGGCAAGGGCGGTAGATTTGTCTTCTTCGAAGGCGTTTGCGGTCAGTGCAATGAGGTGCGTTTTGCGATCGCCTGCCTGATTTTTTTCGAGCGATCTGATGCGGAGCGTGGCCTCTTCTCCGCCCATGACGGGCATTCGCACATCCATCCAAATGAGGTGGGGCTGCCAGGTTTGCCATTGCGCGATCGCCTCTTTTCCATTACAGGCTTCTTTGACATCAAAGCCCGCATTGCTCAGTAAGTGGGTCAGCAGCTTACGATTGAGCGCGACATCGTCTACCACCAGCACTCTATAGGCAGGCTGTCCTGGTGCTAGTCCTACAATTTTGCCAGAGTCAGCTTGCGGCGCTGCCGTAGAGAGAACATTGCTCGCGCTTTCAATATCTAGACCAAACGCAAAGGTAGACCCCTGGCCCAGGGTGGATTCTACGGTCAGTTCACCGCCTAGCAGCCGAATGTACTCGTACGAAATCGTCAATCCTAAGCCCGTACCTTCCTGCGCGGTGAGTCCAGAGCGTGCCTGCACAAACGCCTCAAAGAGACGATTTTGATCCTCTGGCGCAATGCCCGATCCGGTATCTGTTACCGAAAAGGTCAGCGGAATGATGACCTGTGATTTGTTGGCGCACTGAGAAGGTGCTTCTAGAGAAGATGTTTCTAGAGAAGATGTTTCTAGAGAAGACCTTTCTAGCGAGGAACTGTTGGTATGCGTCTTGAGCGTATCGGCCTCGTCTGCTGTGCTCACCTTTAGCGTAATGCTGCCTGTGGCAGTAAATTTGACGGCGTTGCTGAGCAGATTGATGAGGATTTGGCGTAGCTTGAGGCGATCGCTACAAATGATTTGAGGTAAGTTGTGCGATCGCACAACGCTCAGCGTCAGCTCCTTTTTGGCAACTATGCTGCTAAACATCTGTTGCAGTTCATCCAATAGCCGGTACAGATCAAATTCGCTGTGGTTGAGCGTGACATGCCCTGCCTCAATTTTAGAAATATCTAAAATGTCATTAATCAGCGCTAGCAAATGTTCACCACTGCTATAGATAATGTCCAAGCTTTCTTTTTGGTCTTTGCTGGGGTCAGCCTCTCTTAGAATATGCGTAAACCCTAAGATGGCATTGAGTGGTGAGCGCAGCTCGTGGCTCATATTGGCCAAAAATTCGCTTTTTGCTCGATTTGCCGATTCTGCCGCTTCTGTGGCACGGGCAAATGCCTGCACTTCTTGCTTACGTTCGGTAATATCTTCAAATACGTATAGGTAAGCAAACGTAGAGTTGTTTTCTTGGATGGGCCCATAAATCCGGCGCAGGGTGCGCCCATCTAGCAGCGGCACCTCATCTTCTACAATTTTGTTGCCATCGGTAAAGTCTTGGGCCGTTGAGGTTGCAACAAACTTCCCCAAATCAATATTGCTCAGACACTCGGTTAGTAGCTGCTCGCCATTAATCTCGCCGCTGACAACGTCTGGCTGTAAATGTTCTAACTCCCAAATACGATAAAACTCTTCATTAATAAACAACGCCTCATTTGTATGGCAGTCCATCACGAAAATGCCTGTTGGGGGCAAGTTATTAATCGCCCGCAGCAGTGCTTCATTTCGGCGAAGATCTTCCTTGGCTTTGTCTTGGGCTTCGTATAGGTGGCGATAGCGAGATTCACTTTGTTGCAGTGCTTTAAATGTTTCTAGGTAGTGAGAGATGTCTATTTGGGTACCGACATAGTGAGTGACGATGCCCTCTGCGTTAACCAATGGCGAAAGCGTTAACTCATTCCAAAAGGGCTGGCCGTTTTTGCGGTAGTTGCGCACGAGCACTTTACAGCTGCTGCCACGGGCGATCGCACTACGAATATCTGCTGTGCCTATCTGCTGCGTTTCATCACCTTGCAGAAAGCGACAGTTTTTGCCAATAACTTCGTCTATGGCGTAGCCCGTCAACGTCTCAAAGCTAGGGCTAGCATACACAATTGGTAAATCTTTCTGCTGCGCATCGCAAATGACTAAGCCACCGGCAGCATGTTCTATCGCCTGCTGAAAAATAATGTCTGGGAGCTGCTGCCAGGCAACGGCCGGCAGTCGCTTGTGGTTTGGGTTGTCTTTTGGGTTGCCTTGACCGCTTTTAGTATGAGTATTGCTTTGATGGCTGCTGTTACGCCTATCGGTACGTCGCTGATAGGCACTCGCTAACAAAATGCCAAGTAAACAGGCAGCTAATAATTCAGGTAGTGTTTGGAGTAACCACATACCCATGGGATCCATTCCTCGTGCGTCGCAGACTGGCTAAAAAGAGGGCCACATATTAAATTTCCCTAATTCGTCGTCAAACTACAGCCTCTCTATTCTGTAATGATCGAGAGGCCTCCGGATTAATTGGGCTGGGGAGCTGCTTAGCCGATAAGCCGCCTAGGGCGCAGGTGCAATCAGATCGACTAGGGTCGTAACGATGCGATCGCTCTCCATAGGCATCACCTCATCTGCCCCGAGCACACGCTGCAGCATCACAAAGTAAATCAACGTACCCATAAATGTGCGAGCCGCTGCCTCTGGGTCGTTTAGTTTTAGCTCAGGATGCGCATTGAGATAGCGCGTAAGCGAATAAATCACGGGCTTTGCAACGTTTTGGATATAAGGCATGGATAGCTCCGGGAAGCGACTCGATTCACCAATAATTAGCCGCATAAACTCAGAAAACTGTGGGGCACAGCTCGCCTTGTCTAAAACTTCTGTCGCGAGTTGGGTCAGCACCGTACGCGGGTCGCCTTGCAGCGCGTTTTCATCCCTAGGGTCAAACGAGGCGGTGCTAAATTTATCGGCGGCCATTTGCTGCACCAGCGCAGAAAACAGACCCTCTTTGTCCTGAAAGTGGCTATACACCGTGGCTTTTGAGACGCCAGCTGTGGCTGCTACTTTATCCATACTGGTCGCAGCGTAGCCATTGGTCAAAAACTCTTGCATGGCCCCAGTCAAAATTGCAGCCGTTTTGGCGGCTGATTTTTTACGTTCGGGGCGATTAGGAAGGGTCACAAAAGAGCTAAGTATTGTTAATTTTAGGCAAGTTAAGCTGACGATCAATGGATTGACGCCTTGTCTACTGTGCCATGACGAATCAAAAGTTGTCACGCTGAGGTAGATAGTCTTATCCATCATCTCTTGTTATGGTAAGGCACCTGTCTGCCTAAAGCCGTGTTTTCAAAGGTCAGGCTGCGATAGGGCTAATGGCGGATGGCGCAGTGACAACGGGTCGCTTTTATACGGCTACAGCCGCTGTCACTACGTCCTTTTACTAGAAGGCTGATTTTAGAAAGTTGGATATTGTCAAGGCTTTTTGCTTTTTGGCTGGCTTCCTTTAGCTGGCTTCCTTTAGCTGGCCTACTTTTAGCTGGCCTACTTTTGAGCGCAAATCATAATCGAGAGATACTCCATCTGATTTTTTGAATGAACAAACTGCTGATTCATGCCAGCATAGCTATTCATTTCGGTAGGTTGTTGTGAAATAGGAATCAGCTCAATATTTTTCCAACCAGCACGCTTTAGCGCATTGACATATTCGTAGGGCCGCTTTCTGTTGGGAATGCCCCTAAACCGAAATAGGTTGTATAGACGGTTGGAGTAGCGATATATATTGTTAGGATCTCTTGGCGTAATCCAACGCGAATGGGTTTTTAGATCGACTTCAATCACCAAAACAGCATTTGGCTTGCACACTTCACTGAGCTGCGCGGCAGTGGCTTCAATGTTATCAAAATGTTCAAATGCTGCCTGACTAAAGACGATATCCATTGTCTCTTTGCCAAAGGCCGCAACAATATCAAAATCATCGCGAACAACATAGTTGAGCCTAGACGGTTTATTTGCCTTAAGTGCCTGAAGCTGTTCTTTTAGAGCGCCTACGTCGGTGCTGTCGTTGAGCTGTTTTAGTCTGTCGAACAGCTGCTCATAAAATCTGTCGGGGGCCCTTTTTGCCAGCTCATTGACATCACAGGCATTGTACTGACTTGCACCTTTTGATAATAAATACAGCCCCGCGCCTAGATCGGATCCGGGGCCAAGCTCCAATACATTTTTTTCGATGAGGGCATCGCCGTTCTCAGTGTAGCGATGCAAAAAGGCAAGCCATTCATCGACCACCTGAATATCATAATCAATACAGCGATCGCTCTCTGAGAGATCAAAAGGCTTAGGCGACGAGTAGCCTTTGATGACATGTTTGGCCTTGGCTAGGGCCAAAAAGGCAATGCCCGCCGTATAAAAAAAGGTATTTCGTAAAAGCACAATGACTAGGGCCTCAGGCGTGACTAAAGCTAGATTGATTGGCTTGATGATACCGCCTTCACCTGCTATTGCTTTGCCTAAATTTTGATGGGCGCAGTCTGTGCAATGGCCTCAGCCATTTTGATTGCCCATTTAGAGGCCCTACGGTTCTCTGGGTTGTCGTCTCCGTGAAATTATGAAACAATTATGAAAAGTGAAACGATTATGAAAAGCATTTTGATTTATGAGCCACTTTGCTTGGCCGGTCACAAAAAATAGACTGTCGGGCTTAGCCATAGCGGTGTCACTATTGCTGAGTGGCTGCACCTCGATAGAGTCTACGCCCAGCCCAGGTAGCTCAGCCAGCCCAGCCAGCCCAGATAGCCCAGTCGTAGAAGGCGCATCCGGCAAAACAGTGCTCACGACGTTCACCATCTTGGCGGATATGGCGCAAAATGTCGGCGGCGATGCGATCGCCGTCGAGTCCATCACGCGAGTCGGTGCTGAAATCCATGGCTATGAACCTGTGCCTAGCGACATTGCGAAGGCGCAGCAGGCAGACTTAGTCATGGCAAACGGCATGGAGCTGGAGCGCTGGTTCGAGCCCTTTTTGAGAAACCTAGACGATGTCCCTGCAGTCGTGCTCACCGAAGGCATCACCCCCATCCCCATTGCCGAAGGTCCCTACGAAAATAAGCCAAACCCCCATGCCTGGATGTCTCCGCAAAATGCATTGATTTATGTAGAAAACATTCGTCAGGCCTTTGTCGAGCTAGACCCTGAGAATGCTGAGACGTACAACGCCAATGCCGCAGCCTACAGCGAGCAGCTGCAGGCCATCGATACAGCGTTAAAAGCAAGCCTAGCAGCGGTGCCAGATGCCCAACGATATTTAGTGAGCTGTGAGGGTGCTTTTTCGTATCTGGCGCGGGACTACGACCTCAAAGAAATTTACATATGGCCAATCAACGCTGAGCAGCAATCCACCCCCAAGCAGATGAAAGCCGTCATCGATAAGGTGAAAGGCAACGACGTACCTACCATTTTTTGTGAGAGTACCGTTAGCGATGAATCGCAAAAAGAAGTTGCGAAAGCCTCTGGCACCACCTTTGGTGGCAATCTGTATGTCGATTCGCTCTCTACCGCAGATGGCCCAGTACCTACGTTCTTAAAGCTGCTGGAATACGATGCCAATCTGATTGCAGATGGCCTGCTTGGATCTGGGCCCTAGCGCCGCCAGCGCGACGACCGAATTGATGAGCAGACAAATCAGATAAGCAGACAAATCAGATAGGCAGACAAATCAGATAGGCAGACAAATTAATCGTTGTGTGAGTAGACAATGACCTTTTCGAAGACCCCTTTAGAAATTGCCACGACCTATGGCATCGCTATCGATAACATCAGCGTGACCTACAGCAATGCTCGCTTGGCCCTATACAATGCCAGCTGCTATGTAGAGCCAGGGACGATTACAGGCTTAGTCGGGCCAAATGGCGGTGGTAAATCGACTCTGTTCAAGTCGATTATGGGTTTTTTGTCTCCCAGTCAGGGCCGGGTTCATATTGATGGACTGCCCGTTGCGATCGCACAAAAGCGTCAGCTGATGGCCTATGTGCCTCAGGCAGATGAGGTGGACTGGCAGTTTCCCGTCAGCGTGTTTGACGTGGTAATGATGGGCCGATATGGCCATATGAATCTGTTTCGCATACCCAGTCAGAAAGATCGCAGGATTGTGATGGAGAGTTTGGCTCGGGTGGGTATGAGTGAGTTTCGAGATCGCCAAATTGGAGAGCTCTCCGGTGGGCAAAGGAAGCGAGCCTTTTTGGCACGGGCTTTGGCTCAATCAGGCAAAATCATCTTGCTAGACGAGCCCTTTACGGGCGTAGATGTAAAGACCGAGAAAAGTATCATCACGCTATTGATGCAACTGCGAGATGAGGGCCATACGATTTTGGTGTCGACCCACGATCTCTCTTCTATTTCTACATTTTGCGATCGCGTCATCCTGCTAAACCAAACCATCCTTGCCACCGGCACCACCGCCGAAACCTTTACCGAAGACAATCTCGCCATGACCTTTGGCGGCTTGCCACTTAGCAGCTTGGCTAATCAATCGCCAGACGCTTCGTCCCATAGGGCCAATCAACCCGGCCATTCCTTTATTCAGCCGGAAAAAAGCAGTGCCGAAAAGGTCAAGCGTTTTGGCCGGGAGTCATGAGTGACGATTTAGTATTGGCGATCGCACCTGTAGCCATTTGGAACTGGGTGCTTGAGCCCTTGCAGCTGGGGTTTATGGTGCGAGCACTGTGGGTCAGCGCCTTTGTGGGCATTGTCTGCGCTGTGCTCTCTTGCTACATCACGCTAAAGGGTTGGTCGCTGATGGGTGATGCGGTCTCCCATGCGGTCGTGCCTGGGGTGGTTGTGGCCTATGCGCTGGGCGTGCCTTTTGCTGTAGGGGCCTTTGTGTTTGGCTTTGGGGCTACGGTGGCCATTGGCTATGTAAAAGCGCAAACGCGGCTGAAAGAGGATGCTGTGATTGGCGTAATTTTTACCGGATTTTTTGCCTTTGGGCTGGTGCTGGCCACAAAAATTCCGAGCAATATCGATCTGTTTCACATTCTCTTTGGCAATGTGCTGGGTATCTCCCAATCAGACATTGTTCAAACCTTGATTGCAGGCGTGCTCACCCTAACTATCATTTTGTTATTTCGCAAAGACCTCTTACTATTTTGCTTTGACCCAAACCATGCCAAAGCCATCGGCCTCAATACTCAGCTGATGTACTACATGCTGCTGAGTGTGCTGGCATTGACTACCGTAACGGCTTTGCAGACTGCGGGCATTGTGTTGGTCGTGGCGATGCTTGTAACCCCTGGGGCGACGGCATATTTGTTGAGCGATCGCTTTGATAAAATGCTGATGTATTCTGTTGTAACTAGCGTACTTTCTTGCTTTTTTGGTACGTACGCTAGCTATTATCTAGATGCCTCGACAGGCGGCTGCATTGTTGTTTTAATGACGCTGTTATTTACAGCCGCGATGCTATTTTCTCCAAAATATGGCATTGTCTCGCAGAAGATAAAAGCGCGTTTGAGACCGCAGCGCATGCCCAATGATTAGTCCAATGGTTAACTCAATGACTAGTCCAATGATTATTAGTCCAATGATTATTAGTCCAATGATTATTAGTCATTGGCGAACTGACCGCCGAGGCCCCTTACCGTGGGAAAGCATTCTTAGGATAACTGTTCTTTTTTAGCCCAAAGCTGTTCAAATTTTAGTCTTTGCCAGCTTCCAGAGGGCTGCTGCCAATTGCTCTTCATCCTCTTTCATGATCGACGTGATAGCATCATCCGTCAGCGGCGTTGATTCTGATAAAAAGGCTGTGATTATTGCTATAAGCTGTGTGCCGTCCTGCGGTGATACGTTACAACCAAAGCGAGACAAGATATCTCGAGCGTTAATAACAATGTAGCCATCTCTTAATTTTACTCGATAGCGTCCTAGGGTAATCCAGTAGCTCTTTTGGTGGCGTATGCTGGTGAGCCACCAGTATGGATAGGCTCTAGTGGTTGAAATTTGATAGAGTTTCGGTGACCCAATCGGTTGCTGAGAATTGGCGACCAGCCCTTTAGTCAATCGACATCCATTTTGACTTAGCTCCAGCCGAAAGCCGCACAGGGCGCGATCTATAAAATACGCACTCATGACCCAGCCGACTATCGTGGCTATCCACAAAAGAAAGACGTCGCCAGCGTGAATGACATAGCGTGGAAATTCTGTAACAAGCGCTAGCCACAACGTCAGACACAAGGTGACTACAAAGCCGATCAATGCCCAGCGAGGTGTCCCACGTAGCCCTTGAGGAGCGATTTCGATGCAGAGAGTAGTCTCAGTTTTGTCAACGCGAATGCGCTCTGCGAGAGATGCGGACTGTATGGGGAGAGGGCGTTCTCTATTGAGCGCAGAGAGTGCCTCTGCTGCCGAATCGAGGCGGCGGTCAAGCGTAGGCGCA
>JBCBKQ010000118.1:0-17214 GCA_038521595.1 Cyanobacteria bacterium J06627_28
AGAGGGGCAGCACACCCAATTCTTCGCAAATAGTCATCTCAATTTGAGATGGAGCCAAGTTGACCAAGGCTCTGATGAAGGCAACGTTAGATGAGCCTGTTCGGAGACTGCCTGGTAGCGCAACAATTTTCATAGAGAAAACCAAAAGGAAGTCTTAAAACAGCATGGCACACTATCTAGCTTTGGTTATGAGCAGTTGCGCTTCTTGAACATCGGCCTATTTTAGCCCACTAGCCGATAGTAACTGGCACGGCTAATACCGACCTTTGCACAGATGTCGGTAATACTCATATCGCCTTCGTCAGCCAAGCGCTTAGCCTCTAGCTTCTGCCCTTCGGTAATACTCTTTTTCCTGCCACCTTTGCGTCCTCTCGCTCGGGCTGAGGCTAAGCCTGCTAGTGTGCGCTCGCGAATGATGTCGCGCTCTAGCTCTGCAATCGATGCCGTCATCCGAAAGAAGAACTTACCCATTGCCGAGGCAGTGTTGATTTGCTCTTTCAAGCTTTTTAGCTTGACGCCTCGTTGCTTCAGTTCTTCGGCTAGCTCGATTAAGTGCTTCGTCGAACGGCTAGCGCGATCCAGCTTCCAGATAACAAGCGTGTCACCTTTGCGAAGATGATCAAGACAGTTATCCCATTCAGGGCGACTACTCTTCGCTCCGCTCTCGCCCTGGTCGCAGAAGATGCGATCGCACCCCTCCTTTTCCAGCGCATCGAGCTGCAAATCCAAGTCCTGCTCAAAAGTAGAGACCCGTGCGTAGCCAACCTTCATATCTTCGTCTCAAAACTCGTCCATCTGACTCAATAGTGACACATAGAAAATAAAACAAGTTGTAAGACACATCAAACGCAATAGACTCGTTGACAGTCTTAATGACTGAAATGTGTATTACAAACGGTCGGTTGAGGCGTGTTGCATAATCGGCATGGGGTCAAATTGGCTCACGACTTTACCTGATGGGGGCAGTGCTTTTGCACTAATTCAGCAGTTTGTTTGACGCTAGCCAAGGCCGCCTTTTACACCGTAGTGCTGAAAATCCAGTACAGCAGGCCGCTGACGACGGCGGCTAACGGTAGTGTGGTTACCCAGGTGCCTAAAATCTTGAGGATGGTGTCTTTTTTGCCCGATTGGGTGGCGACCCCAATGCCGAAAATAGACCCGCAGGAGACGTGGGTGGTAGACACTGGCACGCCCATATTCGAGGCGACTAAGACCAGAAACGCGGTGGTGATATTGGCCGTGAAGCCTTGACCGGGGCTAAGGTCAGTAATGCGTTTACTCATGGTTTCGGCGACCTTTTTCGACTGGATGATGCCGCCTAGTGCGATCGCAATACCGACAATCCCAATTCCCACCGTAGGCGTCACAGCCGCCGTCATCAACAACAACGCTGCCACCTTTGGCGTATCGTTAACTGCGCGACTAAAGCACACTGCGCCAGCGCTGAGGTAATGCAGACTATCTAATGATTGTTGCGCTTCGATGCCGACGACTTTCCCTTGATAGCGTTCTACGCATTGAGTGGTTTCATCTACCGCAAGTTCTAGTCCCGTGGCGCTACTCAGTAGAGCTCCATCGCTGCCAACCTGTACAGACTGTAGCAAGACAGGTTGTCGCGAGCCTTCGCCCACGCATACGCATGTTGTTTTGGTGATGCCTGAACGCTCTCGTGCCACTCTAAAAATGCTGTATAAAACACCAGCAATTACAATCGCTAGGATTGGGCTGGTCAGCATGGGAATGGCAAACTTGTTTAGAAGTGCGCTGGTGCTAATTTGAGCGCTGGCCGCAATCCCTGTGCCTAGTAAGCCACCAATGAGAGCATGGGTCGTAGACGTAGGCATTCCGATGCGGGTTGCTAAAAATATCGTTAGTGCTGCACCGAGTCCAACGGCTACGGCAAAAGTTGGCGACCCTGCTAACGCATCGGGGACTAGCCCCTTGCCCGAAAAGGTTTTCACGAGCTTTTGTGCAAACAAAACAGAGACAACGCTACCGGCAAAGGTTGTTCCTGTAGCCCACCACAGTGCCTTGTTAAAGGTTGTTGTATCACTGCCATATAGGGTGGCAACGCCCTTAAAGTTGTCATTGGCACCGTTGCCATAGGCTAACCATAGTGCTGCTAGCACAATTAGCATTGTCAAAACCATTCACCGATCATCCTTTTAAAAAGTCTAGTGCCTGTCAGCGTAATGGCTGGTAGGCACTTAGATTATTAGACGGTTATGAGAAGGTTATGAATAGGTTAATAAAAACTTTCGTCTCTGGGCGTTTCTTCTTTTTGGGTGTGCGCGCTCCTGTTGTCTCTATACGCGGTTTTGCACCCAAACCTGTGAGATGGAGGCATTTTCAAAGAAGGCGGGCGTCTGATTAAAGCTGCCGTCTCGGGTGGCGTCTGGGACTGAGTAGTCGCCTGCAAAGGTATGGGTGAGCGCCTCTGCTCGGAACTCAATCTTGTTGGGGCTGCGCTCAAAGGTCGCAAATTCGCGAGACTCTCCTTCTGTATTGAAGCCTAGGGTGACTTTGCCATAGTCTCTGACTGCGGCGGTGAGTAAGGTGCCTGGGCCGGTGCCTTCTCTCGTCTGATACTTAGGATTTGCGGTGATGAATAGGTTGATGGGGGTGCTATCTGTGAGGGTGTCTGAGGCGGGGTAGGCCAGGTAGAATGCGATCGCCCGCCCTGGGAAAAATCCCGAAATGCCCTCTCGCAGCACGGCAACGGCAGACAGGTCCACCATAAATGGCGACACGTCTGTGTAGGTATAGTCGCTGCCCAGTGCCTGCTTGATCTGTCCGTAGGTACTGCCTAACTTTGCTGAGCCAATACCGTCAGACGAAATCAAAAACTCATTTTTAACCAGTACCTGATTGCGCCATAGCTTTGCAAATTCTGAGGTGTCTGAGATCAGACTAGGATTGGTATCTTCTATTTGCTCCTGTAACCTCTTTAGCGCTTGGGTTTGGTGGCTAACGCCTGAGTAATATTTGGCAACATCTACTAGAGAAATTGGCATCGGGAAAACTCCGCTCACAATGATGCCCACAGTGTCGCTCAGTGGCGTGCGATCGCACAATACCCGTTAGGGTGCCTTAAGATTTTGGCGCAGACGCTGTGACCACCGTGAGTGCGTCAGGCGTCCAATCATATTCCATGTATTTCGCTGTTTTCTTTGCCTGCTCTAGGCCCATCAGCTGACCGACTACATATAGCGACATGTCTATGCCTGCTGAAATGCCGCCGGATAAAACAACGTCTCCATTGTCAGCAATGCGGGCGTCGCCATGGACCTGTTGTGGGGTGAGCAGCTCTGTAAGCTGTGCGATCGCACCTTGATGCGTCGTTGCCACTTTCCCTTCAAGCAATCCAATTTTTGCCAATAGCAATGCCCCCGTACAGACTGACAACAGTTTTTGCGTTTGCTCACTACACTGCTCAATCCAATCTAACAGCGCTGAATTATTAATCTCTTTTCGGGTGCCGTAAGGTGTGCCATCGGCCCGGTATCCCCCGCCGCCTGGCACGATGAGGATATCGGGTGGTGGGCAATCATCTAGCGTGTAGTGAGGATTTATGCTCAAGTTGTTACGTGCTGAGATAGGTGCCTTTTCTGCCACGGTATACACCTCGAACGGCGTAAGCCCTTGCTGCTGTCCTGTGATCGAAAAAACTTCAAAAGGTCCAGCAAAATCTAGCACTTCGACATCGTCGAAAAGTAAGATTGCGACTTTTGTAGGTGCTAAAGACATTGAGGAGAGCTCGGGTTTCTTCGCCAATTGATTGAATAAAAATTACCGCTGTAGAGATCGAGCTATTGACTGCTGATGGTCATTGCCTGCCCCTTCCTTGCCACCTTTAAAGCCTCAATGATCTTGGGAGATAAAGGGCTCAGATCAGCTAGACGATTAGGGGTGTCTCTAAAATAATGATAGCCAGCGTTAATTTCGAGAGGTTTTGTTCAAACGGCAAGTTACGGTCAACTGTAATGAAAAAATCAAATGCTGACTCAGCTAGCTTTAGAAGCTGACTGTCTTTAATGCCTGCCCAGCCCATTTGTGGAACCGTCTTGATTTTCTCTACTCCCTGCGTCTTGAGCACCTGTAGGTGTTGCCTGATAGCAGAAGATGTATCCCGGTACCGCTAGGGTGCTCTAGCAGCAGCCGCCGCCGTCGTAATACCAAGTCGAATTCGTTACGGTGATATCGTCAAACTTATCGAGATTACGCGCCGTCTTATCACAGACTGCCAAAGGAATGCCCGGCATCAAAATATGTCCCGCATTGTCATCAAAGTACTCTTTTTCACCGGCATAGACTGCCATCTTTCCTGTGAAAATGCAGGCTCCATCCGCCGCGATTGGTACCTTGAAGGAAACCGAGTCCAAACTCTCTAACATCAGATGGTCATTGAGTTTGTATTGCTTTGCGTTGAGCAAGCGGTAGGGGCGGCGGGCGCGAATTTCTACCTGACCAAAGCCAGCGTCGATAATCTTTTGTGTGTAGTCTTCGTAGGTCAATGCACCAGAGAGACACATCGCTCGCAAGCGGTCGTCATTGCGCAGATGCACAGGAATCTCGCGGGTGGTAATCGGATCGCTCATCACCAAACGCCCCTCTGGTTTGAGCACTCGGTAAGCTTCAGCGAGGGCCTTCGTCAAGTCTTCTGGCTCAAAGATGTTGAACAAACAGTTTTGTGCGACCACATCGACTGAATTGTCTGGCATCGGGATGCTAAAGGCATCCCCCTGGCGTACGCTCACAAAGCTAGGGTCAAACCACTCATTTTCCTCAGCGGCAATCAGCAGATTTCGCTCAGCGGCCTCCCGCATAGAATCCACCGGATCTACTGCGATGATGGCGCCTGGACGACGGGAGAAGTAGGCAAACTGTAGTGCCTCTATGCCGCCCCCAACGCCGACATAGAGCACTGTCGGATCGCCTGTGAGTTCTGCCGGGTGCACGGTGGTGCCGCAGCCGTAGTTCATTTCTTGCATTTGCACGGGCACGGTGAGTCCAGGCATTTGCAGCGGTGTGCTTTGGACGCAGCACAGGCCCACATCAGGCGTCTCGGCAACTTCAGTATAAAAATCGGCAACGGCTTCTAAGTAACTCAAAGTATCCTCGCAGGGGTAGCTCAGCTGAAGGCTGTTTCAACCTTGTTCAAAAATGCAGTGTAAAGTGTATAGCTGAGTTTTTACTGAGTAACGACAAAAAACTTTTCAAGCAAAATAGTCGCGCAATCAAAATAGTCGTGACGTTCTTTCAGTCAGTGAGTTCAGTAAGTAAGTTCAGTCAGCGGGTTCAGCCAGCGAGTGGCGCTGCATCCAATCTTTAAGGTGGTTTTAGTGTAGCCCCCGTTACTAAATTCGCTTGGTAGCATTTAAGGGTAGCTGCCGACAGATAGGCACTCGCAGATAGCTGCCTTACCTTGCATCATGAAATCTCCTTTTAAATCGCGAAATCTACTCTCATTCATTGGCTTGCTTTGGGCGGCGAGTGCTTGTGTGGCACCGCCCAATTTGCCTACGGGTAGCCAAGGAGACGTCAGCGGCTCGTCGGATACTTCTTCGGCTGTTTCTTCGGCTGCCTCCTGCGAGACGACGGTTTCTACACCTGAGCCTTTATCTACTCCAGAAAATAGTCCTGTTTTTGAGCAGTTTAACTTTCGGCCTCAGGAAATTGCGATCGCAAACAATACCGTCACCATCACCACGCCCCACCACATTTTTTCCCTCTGCCAAACGAACGGCACTTGGTCGATTGCCTCCGCCGAAGCCAGCGAAGACGAAGAACCCTTTGACTATGACAAGCTGCTGGCCAACATGGCAGAGCCAGACTACGACACCGTCGAGCTAAATGGCGAAACGTACGAATATCGCATCAGATTGCAGGCGCAATGGCTCGCTGAGCAGCTCAAGCCGCCAACAACAGATCCTGAAGACGCTACCCTGCCAGGGGAAGTCTCTGCTGAAGAAGATGCTGTTTTCTTCGAGTTAAAAAAGCCCGACGGAGAGGTGATGATCGAATCGCTCTACACCCTCAGCGAACTGCGAGCGGCTCGCCTTGGCGCTAGTCTGGGTGCCCCTGAGATTGCAGGGGTGGCGACAACTGATACAGCAGTGTGGTTTGCCGCCTCTAGCAGTCAGGGCGAGGGCGATAGCGGTTTTGCTAGCCTGATTAAATACGATCTAGCCGCCGGTGAACTCAGCGTAGAGCAGCCCGAAGAGATTCAGGGGGCACAGCTGACGTCACTGGTAACGACGGGTTCCTCCGATACCGAAGAAAACCCCCTTACCCTGTGGTTTGGGACTTTGCGTAGTGGTGAAGGCAATCCATATATCCCTGCCGATGGTTTGGTTGCCTATCAGCCAGCGACTCAGTCAATCGAGACCTATACCGTGACGACCAGTCCGCTTGTGGGTGCGATTCCTCATGAGCTAGCCCTTTCTGAGGATGCGCTATGGGTGGGCACGGGCGAAGGGGTTTGCGAAGTAGACTGGCAGGCGATCGTGGCGGCAGATAGCTGGAACTGCTGGCGCTTTACGGCGACTGCGCAGCTACCCGCTGAAGGTGTCGATATTTACAGTAGCTTTCTCGCAGCAGAACCCGCAGGCCAGCTAAAAAAAGACAGTGTAGAAGTGCTGTGGGCCAGCCAGTCTTTTGATGAGGTAGCCGCTGCCAATGCCACCAATGTAGATAGCGAGCCCGCTGCTATGCGCTATGAAGTGGTGTACGAGCCGGGGTTTGAAACCCAGCTGTCTCAGGGCGGCTATCGCATTACCAATGAAGCGGCGCTGAGGGCTTCTGGCGGTAACGATATTTTTTGGCCTGGAAATCAGTGGCATTGGGCGGGCGATCGCTTTACCCGCAGCCTAGACGAAGTGGCTTTGAATTTGGTCGGCGGTGGCCCCCGTGGTTTAGTCGGTTCTAATAGCCGCAATGGATTTGATTTGGATAATAAAGCCGTCCGTGGCGAGTTTGACCTGCTTGAGCTGACGTCCGAAAGCACTAAAGTTCGCTACTACTCGGGCTGGGTAAACGGCGATGCCGTGACGGTGTATCCAGCTGTTGTTCCCACTAACCCTGCTGACGCTAAAAACGATGAGCAGCCCAATCCACTCACAGAGATAGCGTCAGATCTAACGGAGTCTCAAGGGCCATAGGCTACCAGAAAGTCTCTCTCAGGGGAGGCTGGCTCGCAGGTATCGGCCTATATGCTGGATAAAGCTGCCTCCGATGCGTCTGCCTATGTCTCACTCTGATTCTGCAGTGTCTGTCACCTCACAAGAGCAGTTTCCACAAGAGCAGTTCCCGCAAGAGCAGTTTCCACAAGAGCGGTTTCAGGCTGCGTTAGATAGTTCGCCGTTGACGTGTCCGATGTGGATGCTGTGGATTTTGTCGGCAGGGCTGATTGCCTTAGATGGGTTTGATTTTTTTATTATTGGCATGGCGATGCCATTTATTCAGCGAGACTTTGGGTTGAGTGCTGGGTGGGTAGGTGCGATCGCAACTGCAGCTCTAGCCGGTGCCCTAATCGGTTCATTAACCCTCGGCCCCATTACAGACAAGGTAGGCCGCCAGCGGATGCTCGTGCTGGATGTCGGTCTCTTTATTGTGGCTTCTCTTGCAACTGCGCTTGCTTGGAATGCTGGGTCTTTGCTGTTCTTTCGCTTTTTGGTCGGCGTCGGCATTGGGGCCGACTATCCTATCAGCGTCTCCTACATTACTGAAAATATGCCTGCTCGTCATAGAGGGCGCATGGTGATCGGCGCGTTTAGCTTTCAGTCTGTGGGCGCTTTGTTGGGTGCGTTGGTCGGGTGGCTGACGATTGTTGTCTTTCAGCACATCGCGCCTGCTTTGGCCGTTGGTTATGCTTGGCGGTGGATGCTGGGGGTCGGCGTTTTGCTTTCTCTTGGCGTCGGTGGATTACGATTGCTCTTTGCGTTGGAGAGTCCGAGCTACTACCTGGCAAAGGGGCAGTATGAAGCGGCTTCTGAAGCGGCTTGTGAGCTGTTGCAAACCACTATTGTTTTAGCCCCGGCGGAAAACAAACAGAGAGAATCGGATACGCACAGCACGACTCAGCCGCTAGGGTATCGAGATTTATTTTCTAAACCCTATCGAAAACAAACTGCGTTGGCATCCATTCCTTGGTTTCTACAAGATATTGCCACCTACGGCATTGGGATTTTTACACCCGTCATTATTGCTGCGCTCGTTAGTTCGGCGCAAAGCGACTTACTCACTCAAGAAATTGCGTCGGCTAGGGGGGCTGCCATTGTCAATGTCTTTTTAGTAGTGGGTTTCTTACTGGCTGTGGTTTCAATCAATCGTATCGGTCGCCTTTCCCTGCAGGTGTTTGGCTTTGTGGGTATGGCAACAGGCCTGACTATTCTCTCGTTTGCCGGGAGTAGCGCTCAGATGTCACTGTTGTTCTTAGGGTTTATTGTGTTCAATTTGACGATGAACCTCGGGCCAAATTCAACAACTTTTTTGCTCTCTGGCGAAGTGTTTCCCCCGGCTATTAGGGCGAGCGGTGCCGGGCTAGCGGGCGGCATCGCCAAATCAGGTGCTGTATTGGGTGCGTTAGGATTGCCCCTCTTAAAAGAAGCCATTGGCGTGCAGTCATTGATGCTTTTGCTGGCAGCGGTTTGTCTGCTGGCAGCGGTTGTGACCTATGGTCTACGTCAGGCAATTGATGAGACAGGGGCGAACGATTCTATTCGTCTTTTGATCTCGTCAGATCCAGACCCTGCTGAATGAAGCGCATGATTGGGCGAATTTGAAAGTCCTCGGCGAGGGTGGCGAGCTGTTGGAAAAAAG
This sequence comes from Cyanobacteria bacterium J06627_28, assembly GCA_038521595.1. Taxonomy (GTDB): domain Bacteria; phylum Cyanobacteriota; class Cyanobacteriia; order Phormidesmidales; family Phormidesmidaceae; genus Phormidesmis. The sequence goes on from JBCBKQ010000118.1 coordinate 8,821, forward strand.
GCGTAAATTCGTCGGTGTTGGCTAGCTGCTTTTTTATCTGCGCAGATAGACCATAAATGTCACCGCTGTCGGCGAGCTGTTCTAACGCTTTGAGAACGTCAACGGAAGGATACGCAATGGTGCTATTTGATGGCGACGTGGGGATAGGTGCTGCATAGCCGGTATTTATGGGTTCGCCATAGATCCAGCTGATGCTGAGCTGCGCTTGTAGCATGTCAAATAGATCGTTTGCCTGGATGGGTTTGGGCAGTAAGATATGGCCGGTTTCTTGTAGGCGATCGCCCATCGCCATCATTGAGACATTGGCAGAAGAGATAACCGACACTAGCGCTGTCTTTTCCTTCATTTGCGCTGCCTTTATTTGCTCTAACAGTGTGATGCCATCCATTCCAGGCATTGATAGATCTGTAATCACCATGTCAGGCGGCCAGGTCTCTATGGTTGCCAGCGCGTCTAGGCCACTGTCAGCCTCCCTCATCTCAAAGCCCAAAGGCTGCAAGAAATTCATCATTACAGAGCGATTTTCCCAGCTGTCATCGACGACTAAAATTCGCTTGCGTGCGCCGTGGTAGCCCAAGATGCGGCGGCTGTGCGATCGCTGACGGCTTGCACCTGTAGGCGCATCGACTAGTCTGAGCACCACATCAAACCAAAAAATGCTTCCCTGACCGACGGTGCTTTCTACCATGAGCTCGCCGCCCATCATCGAGACAATACGCTGACTAATAGCCAGCCCCAATCCAGTCCCTTCGGAGCGCTTTCTAACATCGCCTACCTGCTCAAATGGATTGAACGCCCTTTGCAGCTGCTCCTGGGTCATGCCCACGCCAGTATCCTGCACTTGAAAGCGAAATCGCATAATGTCTGTGCGCGTGCCATCTTCTGCCGTGACCGCCGGGCTCATCTCCGCCGGGTTCATCTCTTCAGTGCCAGACTGCAGGGTGGACTGCAGGGTGGACTGCAGGGTGGACTGCAGGGTGGAAATTGGCTGCACCTTGGCACCTAGCGACACTTTTCCCTGCGCCGTAAACTTAATTGCATTGCTGAGTAAGTTCAGCAGAACCTGACGGAGTCGTTTCTCATCGACGACGACGCCATCGGGTAGATCTGCATCCATCAATAGCTCAAAAGCGATGCCTTTTTGCTCAGCCCGTAGTCGAAAAATCTCGCTCACCCCTTCTAAAAAAGACGATAAATGCAGCTCACTGTTGTGCAGCTCCATTTTTCTCGCCTCAATTTTCGATAAATCCAGCACATCATTAATCAACGTCAGCAGATGAGAACCACACTGGTCAATCACGCCGACGCCTTTTTTCGCTAGCGGTGGCAGCGCCTCTATACGCTCTAAAATCTGGGCATAGCCCAAAATGCCATTGAGCGGCGTGCGCAGCTCGTGGCTTACATTGGTCAAAAACTCACTCTTGGCCCGGTTGGCTATTTCTGCTGTTTCCATCGCCGCCCGTAGCTCTACCGTCCGCGCCGAGACCCGTAGCTCCAAATCTTCTACCGACTGTTTTAGCTGCAGCGTCATCTGCCGAAACGACTTTTCTAAAACGTCTAGCTCATCCTCTCCCTGCAATTTAGGCATGGGTAGATCGCTCGTTAGCTCTCCGGTTCTGAGGGCTGTGCGTTGAGCATCTTCTTCGGCCAGCCGTTGGCACTCTCTAAAAATTGGGCTTAGCCGACTGTTTAGCTTGCGCACAAACAGCATGACCACCAGCGCCAGTATTAGCCCTGCGCCTAGGGCACTGCTGCCTGTAATGGCCAATACCGGCGTCATCACCACAGATTTTGGCACGGATGCCACCATAATCCAGTCGGTCTTGGGCACCTGCTCATAAGCCCAGTAGCTATTGTTGACTTGGACTAGGCCACGACTGTCCGGCTCAATTTTTAACCAGATGGATGCTATGTCGGGGATGTCTTCGTAAGAGGTCAGCGCGTTTGCCTTTTTAGGGTCGGGTGGATAAATCAGCAGATCTCCCTGTGCGCTGATCATTGCAAAGAATCCTTGTGATTTCATCACCGTCTCATCTATGTGAGAGGCCATGGCCGTGACATCGACATCAATGCCGACAACGCCTAAAAGCTCTGAATCTTTGCTAAATACTGGCCCTGTAATCGTCGTTTGTGTGATGCCATCGCGGATGTAGGGATCTAGCCAAATGGGGCCGCCTGCCGCCAATGCCTGCTGATAGTAAATTTGTTTGGAATACCGATCTGCGATCGCCAAATCGGCATAGCGAATCGTCTGGTTAGGCGCAGCTAATGCTTCACCCATTTGATTGGCCACAGCGCGATCTACAAAGAAAGAAGGCCAGTACCATACTCGATCTGTCAGGACGCTATGGGGCGTTTGGCCAAACCCTAGGCCCGTCGTTAAGTTTGTTCGAGACTGGAATAGCTCTAGCATCAGCGCCTGATAAACCGCAGCCTCTTTGATGCCCTGATTCTCAAGCGTCTTTACAACCGCAGAAACATCTCGAAAAGATTGTTCTACCTGCTTTAAGTCGCCTTCTATGTGCGTAACCTGCGTACTGAGCCGATCTTGAATACTCTCGGTCGCTCGCGTCACTAATGCCCGATAGAAAAAATAAGACATTGCGCCCCAACCAACCAAAGCACTGCTCAATACATAGATAAACAGCTTTGAGCCAATTGAATGGCGAATCGAATTTTTCATAAAAATGCCGTGCCGCAATCAGTCGCCATGAAGACCGTAAAAAAAGACCGTAAACGAAAAGACCATACGAAAAGAAGTCAGTCTTAGAATGCCCGTGCTATCACTATCTATACTGATCATCCATGGCGCCATGAACTCATCACAAACAGACTGGCATATCGTTCAACAATCTAATGAGCAGTGCATTATTCTCACTGACCAGGCACTGCAAGACTTAACCTCTCAACCAGATATCGACTCAGATGCAGACCCAGATGCAGACTCAGATGCAGACCCAGATGCAGACCCAGACGCACAGGCGGTCAAAGACTCGTTCCCTCTAAAAACGTGGGGCCCTTTTAAAACGCAAAATCAGGCCATTGCAAAACGCATTGGCCTGATTAGGTCAGGAAAGTGTAAGCCAGTCTAGAGGGCTAGCTAAGCACTAAGCTTTGTAGAACGAGGGGTGTAACTGTACTAGGTACAAAAAGCTTAGTGCAGATTGCTACAAAACATCAGCTAGACCCTAATTGGTGGAATTTGTGACGCTTGCGGTGTTTGCTGATTCGCGCTGGCTACGAATAGTATCCGAAAGTACTTCAATCGCCTTGGCGTATTGAGGATCGTCTAGGGTGCCTACCTTGTCACGATCTTCTGTGAGGACGTCTCGCTGCTCGTCGGTCAACTCTATGATGTGGTCTGGCTCAATGCCGAGCTTATTGATATCGCGGCCAGAGGGGGTTAGGTACTTGGCGATGGTCACCGCAACGCCAGAGCCGTCTGTGAGACGACGCACAGACTGCACCAATCCCTTGCCAAAGGTCTGCGTGCCGACTAGCACAGCTCGCTCATTGTCTTGCAGTGCACCAGACAAGATTTCGCTGGCACTGGCCGATCCGCCATCTACTAAGACCACTAAAGGCTGATCGGTCAAGGCCTGATTGTTTGCGACTTCCTCGTCACTGACCGCATTGCGATCAACCGTCGAAACGATGGTGCCTTCTTCTATCCACATCTGCGCGATGTCAATACTAGAAAAGAGCAGTCCACCTGGGTTAGAGCGCAGGTCGAGGATGTAGCCAGTGACATTTCGCTCTTCGAGCGCTTCGATGGCGTCCTTCATCTCTGTAGCAGCATTGTTGCTAAACTGCTTGAGTCGAATGTAGCCGACCGTGCCTTCGGGGCCACTTTTAACCGCGTAGTCTACCGGATGAATTTCGATGCGGGCGCGGGTTAGGTCAAAGTCTAACGGCTCACCATCGCGGCTAATGGTCAGTGTGACAGATGAGTTTTCGGGGCCACGAATCAAGCTGACTGCGTCGCTTAGCTCCATGCCCTCGGTGCTTTGACCGTCAATAAAGGTAATAACGTCTCCAGAAATGAGACCGGCTTCATAGGCGGGGGTCTCTTCAATGGGGGCAACGACGACGATTTCGTTGGTTTCTTCTTCTTGGGAAATTTGGATGCCGACGCCGGTTAACTCACCGGATGTCTCAATCTGCATGTTGTGAAACTCTTCAGGATCCATGAAGCGAGTGTAAGGATCTTCGAGCTGCTCAAGCATTTCGCGAACGGCAACGTACGCGGCCTCTTGGTCGGTATAGCTACGGGTTAGGTAGTCAGTGCGAATACCGTTCCAATCTAGGGAGTTGAAGGAGTCATCGACATATTCGTGGTCGATGAGCTGCCAAACTTCATCAATGAGTTCTTTAGGGTTGTCTTTAAAGAGGGAAGCTTTGCTCTGAGACCAGTGAATACCTGTTAGTGAAATGACTAAGGCGGCACTCGCTACTGCGGTCGCACCTAATACAAAACCGCGCTGAGTAATTGCCATAAAGAATCAAAATCCTGTGTGGAGGACGTCACGATACGCCCAATTTAGCATACCCCTCTGGCACATCGTCTGAGCCAGAGATGAAGAGACCCTGCTGTTGTTTAAGGTTCTGCTATATGACAGATTAAAAGGCGCTGAAAAGTTGCTGTTTGGGTATGACCCAGTTTAGCAAGCGGATGACTGTTATTTGGTCATAAAGATGAGTAACCAGTGCCAATCATCGTGATTGTCTGTGACAGCACTTAAACAGTCACAGACATGATTTGCTTGCTTTTGTATAGCAGCAGCTGATTCGCATATCAGCTAATTTCCATATCAGCCGATGTTTACAGCTGCTGGCGCTGTGCTGCTGGCATTATTCTTCTGGTTCTATCCAGCGACCGTCAGATTTAATGAGATTAATAAGTTCTTCGACACCGCTTTCTTCGGGGACGCGCTTGATTTCTTCGCGGCCTCGGTACAGCGCAATCGTGCCAGGTTGCTTGCCGACGTAGCCGTAGTCAGCGTCGGCCATTTCACCAGGGCCGTTGACGATACAGCCCATGACCGCAATGTCTAAGCCAGTAAGGTGGTTGGTGGCGTCACGGACTTTGTGGAGTACGTCTTCAAGATTAAACAGCGTGCGACCGCAGGACGGGCAGGCCACGTATTCCACCATGGTTTTGCGCAGGCCCAGGGCTTGCAAAATGCTGTAGCAAACGGGAATTTCTTTTTCGGGCGCTTCAGTCAGTGAAACGCGGATGGTGTCGCCAATGCCCATGGCGAGCAGCGTGCCAATGCCAGCAGTGGATTTGATGCGGCCATATTCGCCGTCGCCTGCTTCGGTGACGCCGAGGTGCAGCGGATAGCTCATGCCCAGCTCATCCATGCGCTTCACCATGAGCTGATAGGCGGCTAGCATGACGGGAACGCGTGAGGCTTTGAGAGAAATGATGATGTTATAAAAGTCGAGGGATTCGCAGATGCGAATAAACTCTAGGGCGGACTCTACCATGCCCTTGGGCGTGTCGCCGTAGGTAAAGAGCATCCGTTCGGCGAGGGAGCCATGGTTGACGCCAATGCGCATGGCTTTGCCTTGGTCACGTAGGGAAATGACGAGGGGCTCTAAGGTTTCGCGTATTTTGTCGCCGATGCCGTCAAATTCGGCTTGGGTGTATTCGGTGCGATCGCTCGATGGCTTTTCAAATACATACAGACCCGGATTAATCCGCACTTTATCGACATGCTTGGCTACTTCCAGGGCAATTTTCATGCCGTTGTGATGCACATCGGCTACCAAAGGCACCGTTTGATAGGTTTCGCTGAGCTTTGCTTTGATGTCTGCCAGGGCTCTGGCATGGGCCATGCTTGGTACGGTCACACGGACAATTTCGCAGCCTGCTTCGTGTAGCCGACGGATACCCGCCACAGAGCCTTCTATATCCAACGTATCTTCGTTGATCATCGACTGCACCACCACCGGATTGCCACCGCCAATGGTGACATCGCCCACTTTTACTGGGCGCGTTTTTCGCCGCACAATCGTCGTCTCAAAATCTGAGTCTGTGGTTGCGTCAGCATTAGGAGTTGGATTCTCTGCGGGGCTAGAGGCCGGGGGGTTCGTCAAAGTTTGCATATATATAGAAGTGATCGCAACAGCAGATCAGCAAGTTAAAACGCCTGGGTTTCTATTTCCAGGTTGCCATAGAACGCACCGCTTTGAGGCAGGCTAGGGTTTAAATCATTGGGGCAGATCGGTGAAATGTCGTTTAGATAACGTACTGAATTTCAGCGGGTTTATTTCAGACGGTTTATTTCAAACGGTTTATCCCAGACGGTTTATTCCGGCTGATTATGCCAACCGATTATTCTAACTGGGCCGTACATTCTAAAATCAACCGTTGGTTAACCAGTGCGTAGGGCTGCACTGCTAGCGCCTGACGAAAAGACTGAATCGCTGCGGTGTAGTTGCCCACCGCGCGGTGGCACAGCCCCAAACCATGGAGCGCACCAAAGTGGTAAGGCACCAGCTCAACGACTTTTTGACAGTCTGCGATCGCCTGCCAGTACACTGCCTGGGTAAACCGCAGCACTGCTCTACGATTCCAGGCTTCGGCAAAATCTGGCTGCGCTTCGATGAGTGAACTCAGCAGCGCTTCGGCCTGGTTGACCTTGCCCTGCTCTAGCAGGGTTTGCGCATTCATTAGCTGCTGTGCGCCGTAGACGCCTTTTTGGTGAAACCATAAATGCCACAGAGCTGCGGAAGCGCGATCGCGCGATGAAGCGTCTGACTGCTTAAGCTCAGCAAGCAAACGGTCAACACGGGCTTGATCCATAACGATGGGTGTTCCTTATGCGCAGTATTTTGATACGCAATTGCTTAGAATTATAGCGCTGCGCAGAATCGTGTGTAGCGTCTTCTGAGCAGGCGTCCTAATGCATCGGGACGCTTGCTACATCATGCGGTGTAGCTGTCTTGATCCAAACCAGCTTCCCAAACCAGCTTAAAGACATAGCAAAGCGTAGAAAGCTATAAGGCGCAAAGCTATAAGAAAAAGCCCAAAGTACAGCTAGTGTCTTTGGGCTTTCGCCTTTACCTTATAGATGATTTAGATGATTTGGCGTCTCATCGTCACGATTTGAATTGCTTTATGAAGGAGCGGTCGCTTTCGCTAGCCGCTGCCTATGCAATTCAGCAGAAAGCAACTCAACAGAAACAATAAGGAAAAATCGTGACATCTGCAGAAAGCCCTAGGCGCGACGCTTGAGAGCGCCGAGTCCCAGTGCAGTAACGGCTATGCCTGCGATGGTAAAAGGCTCAGGTACAGACGCCGCTTTAACAGCTTTGTTGGCTGCGCCCACTTTATCAATGGTGTAGCTGCCGTCGTCTACCTTTGTGAGTTGGTACTCAGAAAGAGCATCTACAGCATCGCTCCCGGTGAAAGAGTCGGGTATGCCGCCGCCCTCTCCGCAGGCAGTTGTCAGAAGAAGAAGAGGCAACGCGATAGTGGTTCCTCGCTTCTTGATGAAAGTAACGATTGGATTCATGAATTTCTCCTGTATGAACGCTTGGTAGCTTCTTGAGTTAGACAAAACTGGCGAACGCTTGACGCCATTGATGTTGACGAATCAACAATCATTGTTATGTCCTAGTACTCCTTCCAGGTACAAGAGGGCTATCCGCATGAATATTGAAGCTTTATAAACGAGTTTTTGGGGCTTACGTAATAGTACTGAGTGCCTTTGTGTAGCCGCTTTGTCGTTGCCATGTTATTTCTACGGCGAGGGGCTAAAGCGACAGAGTGTGCTGTGCTTTTCGTGCTTATTCCACAGCCAGCGAAACACGGCGGCCGCCTATTTTTCTGAGTTCGGCCAGTAGCTCAGCAATGTCGTCGTAGGGTAGCGCTCTGTCTGCTTTAAGCATCAAGGAGCCCTCTGGATTTTCTTCGAAATAGGCTCTGACCAGGGGCGCTAGCGCATTGAGATTAGTCGGGCTACCGTCTAATACCAGTTCTTTTTCAGTGGTTAAGCCGATGACTAATGGCTTGGCTTCATCGGCTTTGTCCGTCGTCAGTTCGTCGGCACTATCGACTGACTTGGGCAGGGTAACCCCGTTGATTTGTACGCCTGTGAGGCCCATGGAGATGATGACGAAAAAAATCAATACCGTCATTAGAACGTCCATCATGGGGACGAGGTTGACTTCGGGAATGCGGCTGGGGCGGCGGTTACGAGTGCGCATGTTACGAGGTGGCTTTTAAGGCGCGGATAAGTCGCGGATTCTTGGGGTGTGGATCTTGGGGGCGCGAATTCTTGGGGCGCGAATTCTTAGGGTGTAGAGTCTTGAGGATTTGGAGATTCTTCTAGGGCGAGGGAGACTCGGGTGCCGCCGACCGCACGCATGTCGCCCAAAAACTGC
>JBCBKQ010000119.1:0-17180 GCA_038521595.1 Cyanobacteria bacterium J06627_28
AGACAGCCCAGATTTTGACCCCTTTTTAGTGTTGATGGGGCCTGATGGCTCGGTTGTTGGCTACAACGATGACACGGGAACGTCTTCTCTGAATTCGGCGATGACGGTGACGCTGCCATCAAATGGTCGCTATCGGGTGATTGCCAATGCCTTTGATTCGTCTGGTCGGGGTCGCTTTACGCTGAATGTGGAGCCTTTTTAAGGGCACGATAAGCTCAATTTTTTGTCTAGATGAAACGCTTTGCACTGCTGTACAAAGCGTTTTGCTATGTCAGGGCGATGCCCCCAATGTAGATGCAGGTAGGAGGCGTGCAAGTTTGAGCTGGAATAGCCTTCGATGGTATCGGTACCTTGTTCTCCCCAGTATCGGCGAGTTTTGTAGGTTGGGTTGGCGACTGGCTGACTAATGGATTCTACGACGGCAGATTTGTGAAATTCGTGGCCGGTGACGGTTTGCTGCTGGTTTAACAGTGGCCCGGTGCTGAGTACGGTTGCGCTGCGATAGCCAAGTGCCAGTCGCCCGCCCATTTTTACAGTTTGTGGAATGCTGCCTACCATGGGCCAAGCCTGGTTCTCAAAGTCGATGAGCGTTTTGCTTAGGTACATTAGGCCGCCGCATTCGGCGTAGGTCGGTATGCCCGCTGCGATCGCACCCAAAACCCCTTCTCTCACGACGTCATTCGCAGACAGCTGTGCCGCAAACACCTCTGGGAATCCACCGCCAAAGTAAAGCCCATCTGCTTCTGGCATCTGCTCATCCATCATCGGACTCCAGAAAATCAGGTCGGCTCCCTGTGCTTCTAGGGCTTCAAAATTATCTGGATAGTAAAAGTTGAAGGCGGCATCACGTGCGATCGCAATCCTCACCACTCTTTTTTCATTCCCGCTCACTGGCACGACATCAGACGCATAGACGCTCGCCTCATGTCCTGTTTTTAGCAGTGGCTCCAGCTTTTCCCAATCGAAACAGCGCTCGCCAATGTCGGCTAAGCGTCCAGTAATTTGTGTAAACTCATCCACTTCGCCAGTTGGCACGAGTCCTAAGTGACGGCTGGGTAGCTCAATATCTTTTTCCCTGCGAAATACGCCAAAGATGGGAACGCCGATAGCTGCGATCGCATCACTCAACAGCTGTAAATGGCGATCGCTACCCACCCGGTTCAACACCACGCCCGCTATCTGTACCCGCGAGTCAAAGTTTTGATAGCCCTGCACCAACGCTGCTAGCGACCTAGCCATTCGGCTACAGTCCACTGCTAGCACGACTGGCAGGTCCAATAGCCGCGCGATATGCGCCGTACTCGCCGTGTCATCTGTTCCTGTCGCTCCGTCAAAAAGTCCCATCACGCCTTCTACGACCGCCTGTTCGGCATTGATCACATGTCGATAAAAGCTTTGCTGAACGTATTGTTCGCTGGTCAAAACAGGATCAAGATTGTAGCAAGGGCGGCCTGTGACGGCGCTATGAAACATTGGGTCGATATAGTCTGGCCCCACTTTGAACGACTGAACGATACGATTTCGTTTTTTCAATGCGGCCAGCAGCGCCAGCGTTAACGTTGTCTTGCCAGTGCCACTGCGATCGCCCGCCAGAATAATGCTCAAAATAATCGTTCTTGTGTTTTTAGCAAATGCTCTAAAACGCATCAGCGTTCAGCCACTCATTCTAGAATCTTTTCGTCAGGAATCTGACCTCTTGAGCGTGAAGTCTGTCTCCTATGACTTCTCCAAAAAGTCAGATCCAAAAGCCAGATCCAAAAGCTAGCTCCAAAAGCTAGCTCCAAAAGCCAGAGACGGTATCGTAGCTAACTGTAAAAATAGTCGCCGTGTTCTCACTTTATGCCACCTCTGAGAGCTTCACAGCCTGTAGAAGTTCTCAAAACTGGCTGGCTATACTCAGCCTGGAGAGGGTCTATCTAGCGCCTGTGATTGTTACTAGCTCAGTTCACTTCTCTCTCTTTTATGCCGTTTAGTCTTCAATGCGATGGCCTCTCAAAACGCTTATATGACCATGACCTCCTTTCTTAACCGTTCCATATCGTCTCGCTCAGTCCGCAAACGTCTCACTCGACTAGGCAGTGGCCTACTGGCGGCTAGCCTCAGCCTGAGTGTTGCCCTGCCTACGTTTGCCGCCGATCCTTTCCGCCCGTCCAATCCTTATAACATTGGCGATCTGACCGAAGATGCCTTCATTGCCATCTTTCAGGAAGGCGACTATGTGAAAGCACAAGAACTCTTGAATGAGGCAGAGGCCCAAGAATCTGGAGAGCCCATGGTCTATGCCATGCAGGCATCCATGGCTTACTTAGAGAATGATCTGCCCACAGTTGCCATTCGTGCCGATGAGACCAAAGACGCTGCCCAGGCCTTACTGGATGCGGATCCTCAGTCTTTACGCGGTCATCTGTATACTGCTGTTGGCGTCTTTTTAGAAGGTGCTCATCTGTTGGCAACGACAGAAAATCTTGCCCAGGCAACACCCACTGCGTTGGGCCTGTTGCAAGAAGTCTTTGAGTCTCTAGACGAGGCCGAAAAAATTGATTCAGAGGATTCAGAGCTGAATTTGCTGAAGGGGTACATGGATCTTATGGTGGCGGTGAACCTGCCTTTTTCTAACCCAGATGATGCTATTTCTCGTATGCAGGAGTATGGCAGCCCAGAGTATCTCGCGCAGCGCGGCATTGCGATTGGCTACCGCGATCTTTCTCAGTATGACAATGCGATCGCAGCAGTTGATACTGCTATAAGTGCGGCTCCAAATAACCCAGAGCTTTTCTATCTCAAGGCTCAAATCTTAAAGCAACAGGGAGACACCGACGAGAGTCTTGTCTGGTTTAATAAGGCCTTAGAATACAGCGACCAACTTCCTGCGGGGCTTCTAAACTCAATTATTTACGAGCATTGTATTGCCGAAGGTGTAGAGCAAGTCGACGCTTGTTTTGATATCGCTTTTGAGTAGTAATCTGTCTTGAAAGATTTGCCTTAAAAGGTAATTTGTAAGCAGCCGCACTTATCTAACTGTGATGAGTGCGGCTGCTTGCTACGCAGTTGGATAAGTGCGGCTGCTATTGAAACGTCGCTTATCCAGGCCTTGCTCAAACTCATTATTGTTCGCGGCTGCCCTGACAAACGTAGTGCGTAAATCCAAAAGACCCCCGATTACCTCTGCCGTCTACTGCAACCCCGCAATTTTCTGCACTTAAATCAACCGCAGACCCATCTCCAGAGAGCGCTCCTCCGCTTCCCCCAATTAGCCAAAGGTCAAAGGCCTCTGAGCGTAATGCGATCGCCTCTCTCATAAACGCCTCAGCCGACTTCTCTTTTTGTGCATTGTTTTCCACCAAAATAAACGCCGGTGGTGCTATCCAGCCGTTTCCCACAACGTCCGGTGCAAAATTGCGCTGAATCTCCCACCCGACAGCCATAATTCTCATCCCAATGACGGCTGGCTGCTGGCTAATGCGAGCACTATCGCCAATCACCACAGGCAATGTAGAGTTCGCCTGAATGTGATTGATCAGCCGCTCCGCCTTATAAAACTTCAGATTAGTCCGTTCAAATACAACAAACTGAGTACCTAGAAATGCAACACACAGCACGAGAGCGACTAGATTGCGACCGCTGAGCGAAATATTGGGTAGGAGTTTTACGCGTTCAAACTGCCTTGATTTTTGACTGCCTACCGCCCGTTCCATATTCCAAAACGGTGATAGGGCAAAAGCGACCAGCACTAAAATGCTGGGCGAAAAAACAAAGGTGTAGCGATGGCCTCGGGTAATGTCAAATCCGGAGCCGTAGCAAATGAGAAAAAACAACGCATTCGCCGCAATGAAAAATAGCACTAGCGTCTGAATGCCTGTACGGGACTGTTCCTTTTTTTGTTGAAATCGAAGGCCAAACCACAGCTGTACCGTTAACCATGGCCCATACATCCCTAAAAGCAACACGCAGCTAATCACAATGATGGTGATCGCCTGCCAGCTGTAGCCATTCGTGATCGGTGAAAATAAGGTGTAGTACCAACCGGCCAATGATTGTCCAATCGGCCCAATCCAATACGACCAGCTTTTGATCGATGCCGACTGTAAAAAGCTCGTCTGCGGGCTGCCGTAAAAGTTCAAGAGCAGCGGTAACCACACCAGCGCACCCATCAACGAACCCAGCGCTGCAACATACACGCGCACCCAATGAGCCTGTCGCCAGAGCGCGCCTTGCTTTTTAGGCGCTCCTGACTGCTGACGGGATTGTTGTATTAGCATCCACCCCATGACGAGCCCTTCAGATGCAGTTGTTAGCCCAAAGAAATAATGTACGGCTAAGCCGAGGGTATTAAGACCGACCCACGCCAGCACGACTCCCCAGTGAGCAGGCTGTCTATTTTTTACTTTTTGAGCCACATGGACAAAGCAGCAGAGCGAAGCAATAACCACTAAGAAGGCGAGCGTATAATGGCGGGCCTCTTGCGATAAAAATACGCTGAAGGGTGAAACAGCGACTAGAGCCGCGCTCAGTAGACTAATCACTTTGTCTCGGCTGCTGAGCCACCCCAGTACATAAGCTGCAGGGACGGCTAGTGCACCGATGAGTGCAGACAGCGCCCGCTCTGCCCATAGCGAAGCATAACCATCGGCGCTGCCCAAAATGCCGTGAAATGCCTGCATCCACCAGTGCGCTAGTACGAAGTAAACCGGCGGATGATTGTCTTCAATAAACAGATGCCGAATGACATCAGCGGCCGTGGTTCCTGGCGTTATCTGTAATGGCCTCAGGATGGTGTCGATATCGACGATTTGATTGAGGGGAATGAGCCGAGAGTAGTTGCCCAGGCTAAAGAGCGTAGTGGCAACCTCATCTGTCCAGGGGGCTTTTGTGGTGAGCTGCGTGAGGCGAATGGTTAGGGCGATCGCAAACCAAAACAGCAGCCATCCCAAAATGCTAATTCTGCTGGATGTGGTCGTTGTACTCTCGCGACTAGCCGTATTAAAAAATGAGCCCATAAATTTGGCAGAGCCAGCCAACGTTGTAAATATCTTTGAGCATCATACCAACCCCAAAAAGGCCTGGAAAAAGGCCCCAAAAAAAGCTCCGTCTGCTGACATAAAATGGCAGCCAGGCGGAGCTAGAGACGCAGTTAGGAGGTATCTTGCCTACACGATATCTACTCTGCCTACAGATGTGTGCTGACTTAATAAGTTCTTAACTTTAATCTCTCGCCAGATTAAAAAAGACTGCGTACTTTCACGGTTCTTAATCGATTGAAGGCCGCAGCGAGTTCAAATCGTCGGAACATAGCCCAGTCTCCTGGGAGAGCCTTGTCACCTTCGGCTAAGACCTCTAGTCCACCTCGCTCAATGTCTGCCATCACGTAGTCAAGCAGCTCGCTGATGGGCCTGGTTTCATTGAGGTAATAGCGTTGTGCGTAAATCATGGCTTGTGCGATCGCACGAACCTGATGGGCCTCTACAATTTGCTCTACTGCCCTCAAATTAATTTCTTCGTATCCCAGCATTAGGCTGTCCTTGCGGGCTTTTGTTTTCGGTGAGCGATCGCCCTTCCCTGCTGGCAAGCTCCCCGGCAAAATTGCCCGAGGCGTAATTTTGCCAAACTTTTCTCCACCTTCTTTTTGTCGTATGTCTGAAGCTGCTACTGCAATTGCCTTAGCCTGCTCAGTTACGATTCTGGGCTGATAGTCTTCCATGGCAATCACCGTATCGGCTACTGCGAAGTAATCTCCACTGCCTCCCATCACCAAAATGGTTGAAATGCCATAGTCGTCATATAGCTGACGCACCTTATCGACAAACGGTGTGATCGGCTCTTTGTCTTTGGCGATCAGGCTCTGCATTTTGCGATCGCGAATCATAAAATTTGTCGCCGCCGTATCCTCATCAATTAGCAGTACATTTGCGCTGGCTTCCACCGCTTCTATCAGTCCTGCCGCCTGAGACGTACTCCCACTTGCATTCGTCGTCGAAAAATCCTGCGAAGATCGTCCCTTGGGCAGCTGATTAATCACAGGGGAAATATCGACCCCTACCACACTCCGCCCGTCTTCTGCTCGAAGTTTTACCGTCGCCGCATCTGTGACGACCTGTTCGCGCCCATCTCCAGGCACATGGGCATAGATGCCTTGCTCAATCGCCCTCAGCAGCGTGGACTTGCCATGATATCCACCGCCCACAATTAGCGTAACGCCAGCTCGAATGCCGAGTCCTTTGACTCGTCCGCTGTGAGGGGTTTCCAATTCAATTGTGTTGTGGTCGTTGGTTTGAAAGTCGTTTAGAAAGGTGTCCGCCTCTGGCAAGACAAAGGGCTCTGCGCCTTCTATCAGTGGTCGCTCATCAATGCCACTACGTCTTGCCAGCCTTGCGTTTTCTGCAACAAATGCGATGAGACCCTTCTGCCTCAGTTGATGTCTCAGGGCTTCATTATCTTCCAATGTTTGTACATGGCATTTCACCTCATCTGCATTGAGTGCTTCGTACCTTAGGCACTGCTCTACCAAACAGGGAATGTCTTTGCACAGCAAATCGGCGGCGGCCTGCCCGGCGATACGTCTGCCAAAGGCCGGTAGGCCAACTGTCAGCCTTACGGTCAACTGGTCTGAGTTAATAGAAACGGCTGTACGCCTCAGTATGGCTTGACTTGGCGCTGCGATCGCAATTCTTCCGCTCCTGCCAGACCCCCGCTTTGTGCCAACTGATTGGGCCACTTGGGCCACTTGCCTAGTCACATAATCTGCGATCGCCGTTTGACCAACATAATCAGTTAGCCACTGAGCAGGAAAGCGAGCCACCTGCTGCGGCAGCCGTACGCTGATTCGGCTCGGGGCCGCAAACGGATCGCCCTGCACATGGTCAATGCGGAGTCGAAACTCTGGAAATGCGTAATCGCCCTTCAGGCGTTTGTATTCCCTATAACTGCGACCCTCTAAGTTCCTGAGACTTTTCCTAAGCGCATCCCCTGTTGCCGGTTTACCGCCTGTCATTTCTACCCTCAGAGTTGACGACGTATTACTTGTAACAGACGCGTTATCTGATTAAGGATCGTTATTTTATTGATATAGATAACTCTGTTCGCGATATAAGACATATAACCCTTAATATCAGCCGATACAAAGACCAGCCGATAAAAAACGACGATTTCTATTCATACCCGTTGTCCAGCTACTTAGTTTTGTCTGCCTATCTTCCATCCTTTTAATAAACCAACGAGGTGCTTGATTATGACTCTTCTCAAAAGCGTTTCTGTCCAAACCCAATTCATTAAAAAGACGCTCCTAGCTGTGGCTGCCTTTGGACTTGCCTTCCCCAGTGCAACCACCGCTCAAGTGCCCGTGCCCCTCTCTTCCTCACCCTCTGCAAGTCGTCCTTCCCTTCAGTCAGACGTTTTGACAGACGGTACTTACTTATTTGGTCAAAGCCCTACACCGGGTCAAATCGGCGCTGTCTACGCTGTCCTCTCGGTTGAAAACAACCAAACGGTTGGTGCGTTTTATCAGCCCAGATCTTCTTTCGACTGCTTTTACGGCCAGGTGCTGCCCAATCAGCTGGCGCTAAATGTCGTTGATAGCTATCAGCAAACGGTTCATCCCTACGCGATCGCGCTTTCCCTAGACGGTTCGCTAGTTGCAGGTAATGGCGCAGGCGTCTCCACCCTCGAAGGGTTCCACCGTATTGACACCCTGTCTGAACAAGATGTAAGCATGTTGAATACCTGCAAAGCCGACTTTTCTGAAGCGACGCCTGCTCAATAGGCAGTGCGAAAGGGCTTGTACTAGTTACTATTGCTGATTTCCATCAACTAAAGGGAATATGGTTGCAGAAATGGGCACGCTGAGGTCTCAGTCTATTTTTGCTTCTTTACGTTGACTTTAGCGGCCTTCACTGCCGCAATATCCAAAAAGCAGTCATAAAACGGCCTTTTGGCGGATAGCATCAGATAATTACGTTTTGTATACTTGAACTAGTGTGATGCAGGTGACAGCTGCTAGCGAAAAGCAATAAACCCGCTATTTACGGAAAACACACCATCATGTACGGCTCTCGCACGTGCCACATGTCCGGAAATACAAGTATATTGACATAAGTAGATAAATAACTTAACTAAAAGCCAGTGTGAATCGATGGTTTATCTGCTTGGCAAAATTGCATCTATAAAAGTTGCACTGAATCTTGAGTTAGCTATCCTGACTGAAGTCGCTAAGATAAACCGTTAATCCTGGGTTCGAGGTCTCTCCAAATATGTTTGAGCATTTCACCAACACAGCGATCGCAGTCATCATGCAGGCGCAAGAAGAGGCCCGTCGCCTGGGCCACAACTTTGTTGGTAGCGAACAACTGCTGCTTGGCATCATCAAAGAAAACACCAGCATTGCTGCCAAAGTGTTGGATGAGTTCGGCATCAACCTCACCAATGCACGCACCGAGGTCGAATCCATCATCGGTCGAGGCTCCGGTAACGGCCCTGTCGAAATTCCATTTACTCCAAAGGTAAAGCAGGTTTTTGAGCAAGCTTTTCAAGAAGCTCGTAAGCTTGACCATCCTTACATTGAGCCCGAGCACTTGCTGCTCAGCCTCACTCAGAACTCTGAGAGCGTCGCCTACAGAGTCATTGCCAACCTCGGCGTGGATCCTGAAAAGATTCGAGTTCAGCTCGTTCGCGTCATTGGCGAGAGTACGCCTGTCGCGTCTGGTCGTGCTGGCGGTAGCAGCAAATCCGAGCGTAAATCAGACGGTAGTGTGCTCACCGAATATGGCACGGATCTTACTGTAGTTGCGGCTGAAGGCAAGCTTGACCCTGTAATTGGTCGCCATAAGGAAATTGAACGTGTGGTTCAAGTCCTGGGCCGCCGGACAAAAAATAATCCCGTCTTGGTCGGTGAGCCCGGCGTCGGTAAGACCGCGATCGCGGAAGGCCTCGCCCAGCGAATCGTCAACCAAGATGTCCCCGAAGCCCTTATTGACCGCCGAGTCATCAGTCTAGACATGGGTCTGCTTGTCTCCGGTACCCGATTCAGAGGTGATTTTGAGGAGCGCATCACCCAAGTCATTGACGAAGTCCGCAAGTCCCAAGATGTCATTCTTGTTATCGATGAGATTCACACGTTAGTCGGCGCTGGCTCGTTAGAAGGTGGCATGGATGCCGCAAACTTGCTGAAGCCTGCCTTAGCCCGTGGTGAAATGCAGTGCATTGGCGCAACTACCCTAGACGAGTACCGCAAGTACATCGAGAAGGATGCTGCTCTGGAGCGTCGTTTCCAGCCTGTAGATATTGCACCACCGTCTGTAGAAGACACGGTTGAGATTCTTTACGGCCTGCGTAGCCGATACGAGCAGTTCCACCGTCTGAATATTACAGATGAGGCCGTTGAAGCTGCGGCTACTTTGAGCGATCGCTACATCACAGATCGTCATCTACCTGACAAAGCCATCGACCTCATTGATGAAGCGGGTTCTAGAGTCCGTCTACGCCACTCTCGTAAGATTCCTGCCAGCGATCTGCGCAGCGAACTTCGCCAGGTGCAGAAGGACATTCTAGAAGCTGTGCAGCATCAAAACTTTGATAAGGCTGCCGAACTCAGAGAAAACGAAGCCTCCTTGATTCAGAAAATCCAAGAGACCTTAGAAGGTGATGTGTCTATCACTAAGGTGCCTGAAGTAAGCGACGAAGACATTGCCGACATCGTCTCGTCTTGGACGGGCGTTCCGGTCAATGCCATTACCGAGACCGAATCGGCGATGATGATGCACCTCGAAGACACGCTTCACGAGCGGGTCGTCGGTCAGCATGAAGCGGTTGAAGCCGTTTCTCGTGCTATTCGTCGTGCTCGGGTCGGCTTGCGCGGTCTAAACCGCCCGATTGCTAGCTTGGTATTCTCTGGCCCCACAGGCGTTGGTAAGACTGAGCTTGCTAAAGCGCTTGCCCAGTCTGTCTTTGGCTCCGAAGAATCTATGATTCGCCTAGACATGTCTGAGTTCATGGAATCTCACACCGTCTCGAAGCTGATCGGCTCTCCTCCAGGCTTTGTTGGCTATGACGAAGGTGGTCAGTTGACAGAAGCTGTTCGCCGTAAGCCTTACAGCGTCATCCTCATGGATGAGATCGAAAAAGCGCACCCCGATGTTTTCAATATCCTTTTACAGGTATTGGATGATGGTCGCCTGTCCGATTCCAAAGGTCGGGAAATCAGCTTTAAGAACACTTTGATCATCATGACTTCGAACATTGGTTCGAAGGTGATTGAAAAAGGTGGCGGTGGTCTTGGCTTTGAGCTTGCCGAAGAAGACGGGATGACCAGCCGCTACAACAACATTCGCAACCTGGTGAATGAGGAAATGAAGCAGTTCTTCCGCCCCGAAATGATCAACCGGATTGACGAGATTATCGTCTTCCGTCAGCTCACGAAGGAAGAAGTCATGGAGATTTCAGAAATCTTGCTCAAGCAGGTTTCTGCTAGGCTCGTTGAGCGCAACCTCTCCTTTACAATGACTGATGCCTTCAAGGAGCGACTGATCAAAGAGGGATACGATCAGCGCTATGGTGCGAGACCCATGCGTCGTGCGATCGCACGCTTAGTAGAAGATCATCTCGCAGAAGCTATCCTCGCTGGCAAACTCAAAGATGGCGACACCGTTGTCTTCGATATAGACAAAGACGGCGAAATCACCGCACTGCCTGCAAAAGAGCCTGCCCTCATTGGCGTGAGCTAGAAGCTCATGTAAATGAATGACAAAAAGCCACGGAGTTCTCCGTGGCTTTTTGCTTAGCCTTTCAGCGTTTCTCGTATCAGCACTATTTGCCCAATAGCCTGTGAGCTGATTGCAGCCGTAATGCCTATGGCACGGCACAGCCAACGCAAAGAGTCTGTCTCAGCAGCAGCCAGTTTTTTAGTCCCTGCCCCGGTACCTTCATGTCTAATTCATCTGCTCAAAAGAAAGTCGTTGTCGTCGGTGCCGGATGGGCCGGACTTGGCGCAGCCCATCACCTTGCCAAACAGGGCTACGCCGTCACCCTCCTCGAAGCCGGAGCCCAACCAGGCGGCCTTGTCGCAGGCTGGCAAACCGCAAAAGGTCGCTCCGTCGAAGCCGGTATCCATGGTTTCTGGTATCCGTATAACAACATTTTTGCGCTCACCGATGAGCTAGGCATTCAGCCTTTTACGCCATACACTCGCTCGTCCCAATATTCACCAGCTGGGTTAGAAGTCGAGTCGCCCATTTTTGCCCACGAACCCTACTTGCCGACGCCTTTAGGCACCTTCATCTACACCCGCTTCAAACGATTGCCGTTAGTTGACCGGCTTTCCGCACTGCCGCTACTCTATGCGCTGATTGACTTTGATAACTCAGACGAAGCCTGGAAACGCTACGACAATATGACAGCCCGCGAGCTGTTCAAGCAATACGGCGTCTCGGAACGCCTATACAAAGAATCCTTCGAGCCAATGCTGCTAGTCGGCCTTTTCGCCCCAGGTGAACAGTGCTCTGCTGCTGCCGCATTGGGAATGCTCTATTACTTTATCCTTGCTCATCAGCCAGACTTCGATGTGCGCTGGTGTCGCGGTACCGTTGGAGAAATGATCTTCCGCCCCTGGGTTGCTCAAATCGAAAAAGCAGGCGGCAAAGTTTTAGCGAATAAGCGAGTCAGTGATGTTCGCGTCGGAGCCGATAACGAAATTGATGCGGTTATCTGTGGCGATGAGGTTTTTGAAGCTGATGCGGTGATTTTCTCAGTGGGAATTACTGGAATGAAAAAGATTGTGTCGAATAGTGAGGTGTTGCGCGATCGCCCCGAATTTCGAAATCTTTCAAACCTCGGCGGAATAGACGTATTGGCTGCTCGCCTCTGGCTAGACCGCAAAATCGATATTCCTTTGCCATCAAACGCCTGCTTCGGATTCCATCAAACTACCGGCTGGACATTCTTTGACCTAAATGCGCTTCACGACGAGTACAAAGACGAACCTGGTACCGTTGTCGAAGTCGATTACTACCACGCCAACCAGCTACTCAATCTTTCCCATGAGCAAGTTTTGCCATTAGTACAAAAAGATCTTGCTGGGTGTATTCCAGCGTTTGGGGATGCCAAAATTACTGACCATGCGGTTGTTCGTATTCGTCAGGGTGTCAGCCATTTTGCCCCTGGGAGTTATCGCTACTTATTGCCTAAAACCACTAGCTTTTCAAATGTCTACATGAGCGGAGACTGGATTGTAACCCGCCACGGTTCTTGGTCACAGGAAAAGGCCTATGTCACAGGTCTAGAAGCCGCTAACAAGGTAGTGGAGCGCATAGGGTTTGGTTGCCCAGCTAATATCATTCCTGTTGTCCCAGATGAGCCACACATTCAGCTCGCTCGTTCTATTAACCGTACGGCTCGTGATGTCTTTGAGCAGGTGTTACCACAGTTTTGGCTACCTTAACTTGGAACGAATTCTTAGTTCCCATAGTCATACGCTTTGAAAGCGCGACTGAGAAAAAACTGTGTCTCTCTACCAATCCTTTAAAGAAAACCGTTACTTTTCAGGTCTCGACGGTTTGAGGTGCCTAGCTATATTCGGAGTGCTATTTCATCACTCACCACTACTGGTTTCTTTTCCCAGTTTCCTTCACAGGGGGTACTTGGGGGTAGACATTTTTTTTGCCCTCAGCGGCTTCCTCATTGTCACGCTTCTATTGCGGGAGAAAGAACGGAAAGGTCGCATTTCTCTAAAAAACTTCTACGTCAGGAAAGCACTCAGGATTTTACCTGTTTACTATGGCATTTTGCTGCTGCTAGTGGGTTTATATTCCCTGCGTCCAGACGATCCTGACGCGGTTGTCCTATTTCAGCGGTTGCCTACCTACCTCACCTTTCTCTCCAATTGGGTGACGACAGATGCGCCGAATCTCGGTGTCATTTGGGCTTTGTCTACAGAGGTGCAATTCTACTTGGTGTGGCCTCTGATTGAGGTGTTTGTCAGGCCACCGTTCAAGTTTGCGATTTTGGGTTGCTTTACGGCGATCAACATCGCAACTAGCTTTGGTTTTCTAGATCCTTTCTGGACTCAAGTCTACGGTGCTGGTTTTGATCGCTCTTTAGAAATACTACAGACGACATTTACACCTATTTGCTTTGGAATTTTGCTCGCTCACCTGTTGCACTCTAGAAGAACGTTTGACGCGATCGCTCCTTTCTTTGCCAATCGCTGGACTTCGACAGCCCTCTTCTCCCTGATGGCTGTTTGTGTGATTTTTTCTCCGAACTCGATCAGTTTGGGCGGCCCGTTTCGGCTAATGGTTCACATCGTTATTGTTCTTTTGCTGGCCTCGCTTCTTATCAGGGAAGATACCCCGGCGCATAAAGTCCTAAATCAAAAGATTTTCGTTCAAATAGGCCTATTTAGCTATGGCATTTATCTGTATCACATGTTTGTTTACCATGTCGTCAGGTCCCTTGTTCCCAAGCCTGCTTTAGGTGACTTTGGTTATTTTTTAGGGGTGCTAGTTTTAGGCTCTCTACTGTCGGTTGTACTGGCTGCTATCAGCTTCTACGCTTACGAGAAGCCTATCTTGAGCTTTAAGAAAAAGCTCAGCCCAGCCTCATAGCTTTTGGTTCTGCTGTTTTAATTTGCTGAACGGAGAGGGGGGGATTCGAACCCCCGTTAGGTGTGACCCTAAAACAGTTTTCGAGACTGCCGCATTCAACCACTCTGCCACCTCTCCAAGATGGTTCTACATCTTACACCGATTTCTCAAAAAATCTTGGCTCAATCTGCAACCCGCTCTACAGCAGAAATGGCAGATTCTCCTTCTCTCCAGCCGGTTTCTCTGTCTTCCATAAATAAAGACAAATTGCAGCGTAGACGCAGTAGCACAGAACGACATGCCATCCTTTGACGCCGAGTATTTCAACTGAGCTGCCAGGGAATTGATTGAAGCGATCTACCAGCCAAATGAGTAAGTGAATCGGATAGTAGAGATTGGCTGCGATCGCACTGCCTACCACCGGCAAAATGATGGCTGCGATCGCACTAATGAACCCACCGATGCTGATCATCACCACTAATGGAGTCGCGATCGCATTCAGCATGACGCTATAAGTCGGCAATACCTGAAAATAAAGGAGTTGCAATGGAATGGTCCACAGATATGCCGCCACTGGCACGGCGATCAACGTCGCTATCGTGGTGGGCATCCATTCCAATCGCCCCATCAATCGTCTAACCGTCAAAATTAATCCCAGCGTTGCCACCACACTTAGCTGAAAGCCTACATCCCATATCCACTGAGGATTCCAAATTAAAATGAGCGTCGCAGCCATCAGCAAACCACCCAAAGGTTTTACCTGTCGCTGTGTTGCCAACCCCAATAGTGTCCCGGCGCCCATTAGCGAAGCCCGGATCACGCTGGGCTGTAATCCAGTGAGCCCAACATAAATAACCAAAGCTATCCAGCCTGCGATCGCCTGTGTTTTAGGCGGCTGATATTTAAGCCCTCGTAAAACCAACGCCAGCATCAACGTCACATGAAATCCTGAAGCCGCCAGCGTATGCGCCAACCCTGCTGCAATAAAGCTATCCCTTATCTCATACGGCAAATCCACCGCTTTTCGCCCCAGCGTCATCGCACTGAGTAAATTACCCGCAGGCGCTCCCAACCAACGATCCTGCGCAGTCACAATCCGTGCCCTTAGCTTCCATAGCGCCCATTGTGGTGGTGTCTGATTTGGCAAAAACTCAACCCACCGCGTCCTAAATCCAGAAAAACACCCCTGTCGTGACAAATAGTCTCCAAACCCCGACTGCCCAGCTCGTGAAGATTCACCCGTCCGATATATCTCACCTTTTAGCTCGACCAGCTCACCCGGATAAAGCTGTTCACTTGGCTCCAGCGGCGCTGTCACATAAAGCTTGCCACTGACCTTCCTAGGTGCCTCAATACTGCTGAGATTTCCTGCGCCCCTAATTGATTGGGACGCAAGGAAAAAAGTGCCTTTTCCTTGCCGGTTGGTTTGAGGCATTTGCATGACCTCTCCGGTCACTCGCCACTCTTGATTGGAGGCAAACAGGCTAACGTCATCATTCGCAGGCGTTGGCGTCTTCCCAATGCAGTAGCTGGCGGCTAATAATCCCACCAGTCCAGCAATCCACCACTTGCGACGAGTTGGCCCCAATCGCCAAAATCGGGGAACTAGCACCCCACTGATCGCTCCAGCCGCCAAAAGCCCTGTCCCTGCAAGAGACACCCAGCCCAAAAAACGCGCTTCTGTAATGCCTGTGAGTAAAAGCCCCAATAGATAGGCGGTTACTATCACCAACGTTCCCCACGGTCTCATATTCTTTGATTCCAATCTAATAGGTGCCCTATTTAAAGAGCCCGCAGAGAGAGCCTCTTCACCAATCTTGATGCTCCGCCTCAATAAAAAAGGGCTTGAACTTTCGTCCAAACCCTCGTCTTCGATTTTTCTATTGGTTTCTCCAAGGCTGAATAAAGTAAACCTTAGATGGACAGACCTAGCTGAGTGCCAAAGAACGCATGAACCACTAGCAACGCTAAGGCTGCCGAGCCAATGTAGGCATGTGCAGAGCGGAGTGTTTCATTACCCTTGCCAAATTTGGTGGCTGCAATGACCGCATTTGTTGTGAGTAATGCGATCGCTCCCATCCCTGTCCAAAAATGAGGACTCTCCAAAATTGGCTCTCCTTGCATCACCAAAGATAAAATGCCGCCGCTAGCACCCATCACGATAAACAAATACATCAGCGGTGCAACCTTCGCATGTTGCTGCTTTTGCTCCACAGCGACCCCTGTGTCCGTCGCCAACCTCCCTTGCCAACCGGCATAGGCGGCAAATCCACCCATCACAAACACCACAATCGCCATCATCACCGGATGACCCCAGTGCACAATCGGCTCCGGCAAATTAAATCCCGCAAACCAGTTCGCAACGGGTTGCAAATATCCTCTCAAACCTACGCCCACAACTCATCTCTCCTTATGCAACTACCAAGACACTTAATATGTCTTAACATGTGCCGATCAGGGTCGCAAGATAGCACTGCCCATAATCTATGACTTCAAAGCCTCAGCAGGTTCTTGAGTTTGCTCTGTCTGCTTGAGCAGTGGAAAACCCAGTTTTTCGCGTTGCTCCAAATACAACTGAGCCACCTTTCTTGCCAAGCCACGCACCTGACGAATGTAGCGAGTTCTTTCCGTCACTGAGATAACTCCCCGCGCATCCAAAAGATTAAACGCGTGCGAACATTTCAGTACATAGTCATAACTCGGCAGCACTAGCTCCTTTTCCATCAGCTGCTCAGCTTCCTGCTGATATAGCTCAAACAGCTTAAACAGCAGCTCCGAACTAGACGCCTCAAAGTTGTAAGTAGAGTTTTCAATCTCCGCTTGCATATAGATGTCGCCGTAGGTCAGCTCATCATTCCACCGAATTTTCGCCATGGCATCCACTTCCTGTAGATACATTGTCAAGCGCTCAAGCCCATATGTAATCTCAATTGACACTGGACGACAGTCCAACCCGCCACACTGCTGGAAATAGGTAAACTGCGTCACCTCCATGCCATCTAGCCAAACTTCCCACCCGACGCCCCAGGCTCCAACGGCAGCATCTTCCCAGTTGTCCTCCACAAACCGCACGTCATGGTCTTCCGGCATGATGCCTAACGCCCTCAGCGAATCTAGATAGAGGTCTTGGATGTTTTCAGGTGACGGCTTAATCAGCACTTGATATTGAAAATAATGCTGATACCGATTCGGATTTTCGCCATACCGACCATCCGCAGGTCTTCTACAGGGCTCCGCATAGGCTACTGACCAAGGTTCAGGCCCAATTGCTCGTAAAAAAGTATGAGGGCTCTTCGTTCCAGCCCCCTTCTCCGTATCATAGGGCTGCATAATCACGCAGCCCTGATTTGCCCAAAACTCATTCAACGTAGCAATAACAGACTGAAAGTTCACCGCGCATCCTTGATTAACGTGTTTATCAATCTATAGTCTGAGCGATCGCGCCAATAAAAAGAAACCTGAACATTGTTCATTTATTTTTACTTCGAATAAAAACCGCTGAAAAGCCTTCTCCGATAGAGGCTCGCCATACTATAGATTGATAAACACGTTAATCAAGGATGCGCGGTGAACTTTCAGTCTGTTATTGCTACGTTGAATGAGTTTTGGGCA